>CANFVX010000178.1 GCA_947450495.1 Gammaproteobacteria bacterium | reverse complement strand
CGTGCTGGCCAACTGCCAGGACCGCGACAGCCGCCGTCTCTGGATCCAGCGCATCCTCGACCACGACGGTCTGGCGGGGGATGAAGGCGGCATTGAAGCCTGGCTGCAGCTGGGCGAAGCGGTGGGGCTGGACCGCGACTATCTTGAAAGCGGTGACGGCGTGCTTCCCGGCGTGCGCTTCGCCGTTGATGCCTACGTCAACTTCGCCCGCCGCGCCACGTTTGAAGAAGCCGCCTGCTCCTCGCTCACCGAGCTCTTCGCGCCCACCATTCACCAGCGTCGGCTGGATAACTGGCCGCAGATTTATCCCTGGATCGACGAGCGAGGTTATCGCTACTTCCGCAAACGCCTGAGCGAAGCGCGGCGCGACGTCGAACATGGCCTCACGGTCTCGCTGGACCACTTCAAAACGCGCAGCGATCAGGACTACGCGCTCAGCATCCTGCAGTTCAAACTGAATGTGCTATGGACCATGCTGGATGCCATGTGGATGGCGTACATTGAGCACAAGCCCCCCTTCTTCAGTTGCCCCCATGAGTGATTCCAGTCTCAGCCTCGACACCGTGCCCCGCATCTCGCCGATGTTCCGCTTTCAGTGGGAAGAAGCGCAGGAAAGCCATGTGCTGCTCTACCCCGAAGGCATGGTCAAGCTGTCGGGCAGCGCCGGGGAAATTCTCGGTCTCGTCGATGGCAAAACCTCGGTGGCCGGGATCATCGACGCGCTGAAGCTCAAATTTCCGGGCGCCCCTCTCGACAACGACGTCATCAACTTTCTGGAAACTGCATATGGACAGGGCTGGCTCCGCACCGTTAACGCCTAGCAAGCCGCTGTGGCTGCTGGCGGAACTGACCTATCGCTGTCCGCTGCAGTGTCCCTACTGCTCCAACCCGCTCGATATCGCCAAATACAAAGACGAACTCACCACCGACCAGTGGATTAGCGTGCTGCAGCAGTCGCGCAAGATGGGCGCGGCGCAGCTCGGCTTCTCCGGCGGTGAACCGCTGGTGCGGCAAGATTTGGAAGTTTTAATCGCCGAGGCGCGCCGGCTGGGCTATTACAGCAACCTCATCACCTCCGGCATCGGCATGAACGAAGACCGGGTCGCCGCCTTCAAGGAGGCGGGGCTCGATCACATTCAAATCAGCTTTCAGGCCAGCGACGAGGAACTGAACAACTATCTCGGCGGCTCGGATTCCTTCCGCCATAAGTACGAGATGGCGCGGGTCGTCAAAAAACACGACTACCCGATGGTGCTCAACATCGTCATCCACCGCCAGAACATCGACCAGATCGAAGACATCATCAAAATGACGATCGATCTGCAGGCGGATTACGTTGAGCTTGCGAGCACCCAGTATTACGGCTGGTCGAAACTGAACGAGGCCGGGCTCTTGCCCACCCGCGAGCAACTCGCCCGCGCCGAAAAAATCGCCCACGACTATCAGGACCGCATGAAGGGGAAAATGAAAATCCTCTACGTGGTGCCGGACTACTACGAAACGCGCCCCAAGGCCTGCATGAACGGCTGGGGTTCGATCTTTCTCACTATCGCGCCGGACGGCTCGGCGCTGCCCTGCCATGCCGCCCGGCAGCTGCCCGGCATGAGCTTCCCCAACGTCAAAGACACTTCCATCGCAAGCATCTGGAACGAGTCGAGCGCGTTTATGCGCTTTCGCGGCGATGACTGGATGCAGGAGCCCTGCAGGAGTTGCTCGGAGAAGGGTAAAGATTTCGGCGGGTGTCGGTGCCAGGCCTTCATGCTGACGGGAGACGCCACGAACGCCGATCCGGTGTGCGGCAAGTCAGACCATCACGCGGCGCTGGTGGCAGAAGTTAACCGCCTGACGGCGCTGTCGCTCGCAGAAGTGAAGGCCAAACCTCTCGTCTTCCGCAATCTCAAAAATTCGCGCGAACTGGCCTCTTAAGCGCGGTACTTGCCGCGCGCTTCACGCCTGACGCGCCGCGTCCCACTCCCGTATGGCGGGAATGCTCATCGGCCGCGCAAAGTAGTATCCCTGCGCGTAGACACAGCCCATTTGCGCTAACAGGTCTGCGGTGGGTTTGTCTTCAATCCCCTCGGCCACGGTGCTCATCCCGAGTCGCGACGAGAGTTCAAGGGTTGACTGGATAATCTGCTTGCTACGGTCTGACTGATGCATTTTGTCCACGAAGGACTTGTCAATTTTCAGACACGAAAACGGCAAGGACTGAAGATAATCAAGACCACCGTAACCTTTACCAAAGTCGTCCAGCGCAATACCAACGCCCAGCCCCCGCAGGCGGTGGATCACCTCGGACACCACCTCAACGTTGCTGATGATGACGGTTTCCGTCAGCTCAATCCGTAGCTCCTGTGGCGCCATCCGGTGAGTTTTAAGACTCTGGGCGATACGTTCGAAGGCGTCTGGTTTGCAAAACTCCGGGGCCGACAGATTGATGCTCATAAACGGCGTCGCGCCCTCGACGGCGCCATCGCATAAGGGCTTCAGCATTGGCCAATCGGCCAGCGCCTGCTGCACCACAAATTCGCCGATGCGGTGAATCAGATCGGTCTTCTCGGCCAGCGGAATAAATTCGTCCGGGCGCACCATCCCCAGCGTCGGGTGGCGCCAGCGAATCAGGGCCTCAAAACCGGCAAGGCGCCGGTTTGTGAAATTGACGATGGGCTGATAGTGGAGTTCCAGCTGGCCCTCGGCAATCGCGTCGACCAGATTGGTGGCCAAGGTCAGCATGCGGGTCGCTTCGTGTTTCAGTTTGTCTGCCAGTTCCGGCGTTTCCCCGGTTTTTACGGCTAAGGCCAGCAGTTCACTCAGCGTCCGGGCTTCTCCCGGTGCGCCGCCGGATGCTCGTCGCACATGCTCCAGCAGAATACGCACAATGTATTGGACGACCGGCTCGGCCTTCGCGAGCAGGCTCTCAAGCTGTGATCGCTGGATCGCGATCAGGTGGGTGGCAGCCAAGGTGCGTACGGTCGCCGTCCGCGTGCCACCATCCAATAACGCGATTTCACCAAACAAGGCGCCTGGGCCCAGCATGTTGATGCGCTCGAATTCGCCGTCCTTCGTGATCAGGATTTCAACCGCGCCTCTCTCGATGACGTAGGCGGCGACTGCCTCGTCACCCATACGGAACACAATCTCGCCAGCTTCAAACTGCCTGACATCAAGCGACATCGAAAGTAACTCCTGATCCGGAATGGGCGTGCGTCACAAGGCGCCTGCCTGAAGAGTGAAATACAAGGGCCTCGCGGCTTCGCATCATGCCGTTTCAGCCCGGGGTCGCGCCAATGGCCCAGGCCACCTCGGCGGCCTGTCGGTTGGGGCGAACATCGTGCACGCGAAAGACCCTCACACCGGCGGCAACCCCCAGCGCGGTGGTGGCGCAGGTTGCGCCCACCAAATCGTGTGGCGAGGTCTCGCGGCAAATGGCCCCCATAAAGCGCTTGCGGCTCGTACCCAGCAAGACCGGGTAACCTGTAGCGACGAATTGCGACAAGCCTGCCAGCAGGCGGAGATTGTGTTCGCGCGTTTTGCCAAAGCCAATGCCCGGGTCAATCAAAATTCTGTCGCGGGCGACGCCGGCCGCTTCGGCCGCGCGGGCAGCGGCCAGTAATCCCGCCAGCACCTCAGCCACCACGTCTTGATAGCTTGGCGCCACCTGCATGCTCTCAGGCTCGCCTTGCATATGCATTAAGACGAGCGCGGCGCTTTCGCGGGCGGCGAGTTGCAGCAACCGCGGGTCTCGTCCGCCCGACACGTCGTTGATGAGATGCGCACCGGCCGACAGGGCTGCGGCCGCCACGGTGGAGGACCGTGTATCAATCGACAGCACCACATGGGCGGGGAGTTGCTTGCGCAAGACCTCCAGCACCGGCAACACCCTGCGGCACTGTTCCTCATCGCTCACCGCCTGCGCGCCCGGCCGGGTAGATTCGCCCCCGATATCGATGATGCTGGCGCCCTCTTCCACCATCGCCGCCGCGCGCGCCAGCGCGGCGTCCACCGCGAGATGGCGCCCCCCGTCAGAGAAGCTGTCGGGCGTGACGTTGAGAATGCCCATCACAGACGGCGGGCAATGCGGATCGCGCAGTTGCTGCAGCCACGACTCAAGCATGGTCGAGCAATTCCCCGGCAACCCAATCTGCCGCCCTGAGCAAGGCGTCCGTCATCAAGGGCTCGCCCGAGAGGTGGCCGGCGGTGCGCAGAATTTCGAGTCGCGAACCCGGCATGGCCCGGTGCACGGCGAACGAGGCTTCGGGCGCGCACGTGAGATCGCGCTGCCCATGGACGATGTAGGTGGGCACTTGCGGCAAGCGATGCGCCTCCTCCAGCAACTGGTTTTCCCGCAGAAAATAGCGATTCACGGCGTAATGCAGTTCGATGCGCGCCTTGCCGAGGAGAATGTCTGAGGGGCCTTCCGGCTCGCTTTCCATCTGGTTGAAGGAATACATCACCACTTCCCCGGACCACGCCATCCAGGCGCGCGCAGCTGCCAGTGCACGCGCCTCATCGGCACCGAACAGGCATTCATGCAGATAGCCCGCGATGTCCGCCGGATGGCCTAATTCATCGTGAAGCCGCGCCCAGGCCACCGGCAACATGCGGGCGGCGCCGGCATGGAGAAACCATTCCCAATCCACAGGGCGGGCCAGAAAACAGCCGCGCAAGACGATTCCCCGCACGCGCTCGGGATGCTGTTCGGCGTAGGCAAGCGCCAGCGCCACGCCCCAGGACCCGGCAAACAGGACCCAGGCGTCGATACCGAGATGCATCCGCAGGCGCTCCAAGTCGGCGACCAGCGCCTGCGTGGTGTTATGCGCCGTGGCGCCAAAAGGCCGCGAGCGACCCGCGCCGCGCTGGTCAAAGATCACCGAACGGTAGCGCGCCGGATCAAAAAACTGTCGATGACTGGGCTTACATCCACCGCCCGGCCCACCGTGGAGAAACACCACCGGCAGGCCGTCTACTGGTCCCGCGTCTTCAAAGTAGATTTCGTGGCCATCGCCAACAGGCAACCACTCGGCAAGGCGTGGTTCGGTCGCGGGGTACAGTTTTCGGAGTGCGGCGTCAGCCATAAATCAGAGTTCTCCAGGAGCGGTGCGCGTGCGTGATTGTATTCCGCATCGGTGATGAGTCTGCTGGTTTTTAAGCGGACGCAGGGACCTGACTCCAGCTGCTGGCGCTGAGTGGGCCTCGAGTGAGCCGGCCAATACATAAGCGCCATCGCGAGGGGCGACGACCGCGTCTTACGCTAACCGCCGCCCTGCTGCAGGGAGCGCTCGTAGTGAGTCATGAAGGCCGTCAGGCGCTCTGGCGACCAGTGCAGGAAAATGAAGGTGAGCGGGGTGGAAATGATCCGCAGTGAGCCTAACTGTCGCACCGACTCGCTACCCAGTGCGATTTGCAGCGAACGCCCGTCCGGGTATGCCGCGTGATATACCAGACCGGACCACCCGACGCTGACCTCACCGCCGAAGAGTCGCGGCAGCAAGCGTCGGAGATCACTATGACTGAGCGATTGCAGGCGCTCGATGCGGGTTTCAGTCATCCGCCAGCCGGGTTATCGCTAGCCGCCCGCGACGGGTGGCCATGCGGCAATCACATCCCCTTCAGAGAGGGCCAGCGTGTCACGCTGGTCGGGCGCCACATACACCCCGTTGACCAATAACAGATGGGCCCGCGCATGCGGCACATGGCAGGTATCAAGCAGTTGGTGGGGCGTTGGCGCGAGAGGAAACTCCAGCGCAATCTGATTGTCGCGTGCGCTCGCGGGAAGGTACTCCGCGAGCGACGCATACAGCTTCAGCGTGAGGCGCATGCGCCTCCGTTACTTCAGCAGTGCGGCATTGAAGCCGACGGCCTGAGTGCTCGCGAGATAGGCTTCCATCACGCGGGTAGGGTCTTCGAGCAGATGATCCTTCCACTTCCCGAGGCGGGTCTTGGTCTGGATCAGGCCTCGCAGCACGCCCACGTGTTGCGTCATGCCCAGACTCGTTGCGCCCACCAGCACGTCGCCATCGAACTGGAGGTTCAGATAGCGAAAGCGCTCGCGGTTGAGCAGTTCGGCGCTGTCGCCACCTTCCTTGCCCATCCACAGGCCAAACGAGCTGGAGATAAGCCCCAGCGTGTCCAGCACGTTCATGTTCACGCTGCCCCGGTGCACAGCGCCCTTCTGCCCCACCATATTGCGGGCGGCGAGTTGCGCGTGCTCGGTGGCCGTCGGTTGAATGGCCTGCACCGCAGACTCACCGGTAGAGAAATCCCGGCCTTCGGCGACGTCGCCGGCGGCAAAGATATCGGGGTCATTGGTCTGCATATGGCGATTGATCAGGATGCCCTGCTTGACCTCGATGCCGGTGCCTTCAAGGAAGCCAATGTTCGGCCGCACGCCGGTCGCCGAGACGATGAGGTCAACTTCCAGCGTTTGCCCGGTGCTCAGCGCGACTTGCAGCGCATGCTGCGTGCCTTTGGTGATCCCGGTGACGCGGGTCGAGGTATGCACCTTCACACCGCGCGACTGGCACCAGTCTTTAATCATGTTGCCGGCGGTGTCGTTCATCATGCGCGGCACCATGCGGTCTTCCATTTCGACGACCGTCAGTTCGGCGCCGCTCTGGGCAAGGGCTTCCAGAATGATGCAGCCGATAAAGCCGGCGCCCATCAGCAGCACTTTCGCGCCAGGCACCGCGCGAGAGGCGATATTGCGCGCATCGGCCAGCGTCCAGCAGGAGAAGATCCCCGGCAGGTCCATGCCTGGAATCGGCGGCGCGACCGGGCGTGAACCCGTGGCCAGCAGGAGTTTGTCGTAGGCCAGCGTGTCACCGCCGGCGAGACTCACCTGTTTCTTGCTCCGGTCAATCGCCGTCACCCGGTCCTGCCGAACCGTAATGTGCTGCTTGGCAAAGTGATCGGCGGTCTTGCGCAGATGGGTGCCCTCTTCCGCAATTTGCTTGATCAAAAGATACGGCAAGGCCATGCGCGAATAAGGGGCTTCGGGTTCTTCACCCACCAGCACGATTTCGGCATCGGGCTGAAGTTTACGGAGGGTTTCAACCGCCACCACGCCGGCTGGGCCGGCGCCTACAACGATGTGCTTCATAGAGGCTTCTCCTGCCGGTCGCAGCATGCGACCGGTTGGCATTGAGTGTCTGACTACAACGACCGAACGATCACACGCCGAGGCGCGCGAGCGTTTCTGCGGTGGGAACGCCGTCGGTCGTCCAGCCGCGAATCGCGTAGTAGTGGGGCAACATCTTG
>CANFVX010000177.1 GCA_947450495.1 Gammaproteobacteria bacterium | reverse complement strand
TCGGCGCTACGGTTCGGCCCGCAAGCTCTACCACTTCAACATCGACAACGCGGATGCCTACTGAGATGGCGCGCGCTTACCGCAGGAGCTCCCGCAAATGACTACCAGAGACCCGGGCTTAATCCCGTCTTATCTCTTCAGCCGCGATGTGATTCACGAGATCCAGCGGGCGGCGACCGAAGGCATCTATGACATCCGCGGCAGCGGCGCCAAACGCTATCTGCCGCACTTTGACGACCTCGTTTTTCTGGGCGCATCGATGTCGCGCTATCCGCTGGAAGGGTATCGCGAACGTTGCGACACCAACGTGGTGCTGGGCACGCGCTACGCGAAAAAACCCATCGAACTCAAGATTCCGATCACCGTGGCCGGCATGAGCTTCGGCGCCTTGTCGGCGCAGGCCAAGGAAGCGCTGGGGCGCGGCGCCACGGCGGTCGGCACCAGCACCACCACCGGCGACGGCGGCATGACGCCGGAAGAACGCTTGTCTTCCCAAACTCTGGTGTATCAGCTGTTGCCGTCGCGCTATGGCATGAATCCCGATGACCTGCGTAAGGCCGACGCCATTGAAGTGGTGCTCGGGCAGGGCGCCAAGCCGGGCGGCGGCGGTATGTTGCTGGGGCAGAAGATCAACGCGCGCGTGGCCGGCATGCGGGATCTGCCGCCCAACATCGACCAGCGCAGCGCCTGCCGTCACCCCGACTGGACGGGCCCGGACGATCTCGAAATCAAGATCCGCGAACTGCGCGAAATTACCGACTGGGAAAAACCCATCTACATCAAGATTGGCGCCAGCCGGACCTACTACGACACCATGCTGGCCGTGAAAGCCGGCGCCGACGTGATCGTGCTGGACGGCATGCAGGGCGGCACGGCCGCGACCCAGAACGTGTTCATTGAACACGTGGGCATTCCTACCCTGCCGGCGGTGCGCCAGGCGGTGGAGGCCCTGACTGAACTCGATATGCATCGCAAAGTGCAGCTGATTGTCTCCGGCGGCATTCGCACCGGCGCCGATGTGGCCAAGGCGCTGGCGATGGGCGCCGACGCGGTGTCGGTGGGCGTCGCTGCGCTGATCGCGCTGGGCGATAACAGCCCGGCGCTCGACGAGGAATATCGCAAGCTCGGCAGCGCCGCCGGTTACTACGACGACTGGCAGGCGGGGAATGACCCGGCGGGCATCACCACGCAGCGTGAAGATTTGGCGCCGCGCCTCGATCCGGTGAAAGGCGGCCGTCGGCTCGCCAATTACCTCCGCACGCTCACCATGGAAGCCCAGATCATTGCGCGCGCCTGCGGCAAGTCGCACGTGCACAATCTGGAGCCAGAAGACCTCGCCGCGCTGACCGTGGAAGCGGCCGCGATGGCCGGTGTTCCTTTGGCGGGCACCAGCTGGATTCCGGGGCGCTACTAATTGTTGTGAAAGCCCGCAGTCTGAGTCACGTCGCACTGGGCGGTCGCGGGCCTCTGGCCGATCGCCCAAATTACTTTTTGAATGAAGGAGTCATTGCAGCATGAGCGCGGCGTCACTGACGTTTGTTCTGGTGCACGGTTCCTGGCACGACGGCACCACTTTCAAGGACGTCATCGCGCATCTCGAGGCGGCGGGGCATCGGGCCTACGCCCCCACGCTCGCGGGCCACGGCCCTGGCGTTGATCGCAAGGTCACCCACGATGACTGCGTGAATTCAGTGGTCGATTTCATCGCGGGCGAAGGGCTCTCCAACGTGGTCCTGATGGGACATAGCTTCGCCGGCACCGTGATCGCGAAAGTGGCCGAGCGCATCCCTTCGACACTCCGGCGACTTATCTTCTGGAACGCCTTCGTGCTCAACGACGGCGAAAGCCTGCTCGACAACGTGCCACCGCACTACCGGGATTTGTTTTCGCAGCTCGCTGCCGCCGCGCCCGACAACAGCGTGATGATGCCGTTTCCGGTATGGCGGGAAGCGTTTATGAACGACGCCGACCTCGCGCTCGCCGAGTCCAGCTATGCGCTGCTCACCCCCGAGCCCTTCGCGCCGTTTACCGCGCGGCTCGACCTCAAAGTGTTTCACAGCCTGTCGATCCCGCGCAGCTATCTCAACTGTCTTGAAGACACGGCCCTGCCGCCGGGCGAGTGGGCTTGGCATCCGCGGATGTCATCGCGTCTTGGGCTTTATCGTCTGGTGCAGATGCGCGGCGGCCACGAGGTGGTGTTCACCAATCCGGCGGGGCTCGCGCTGGCATTGATTGACGCGGGTCGTGACTGATTCGCGCGCGGCCCACGCTGGGCGGACAGCCACGACTCCGTTAGGCTGGTCGGAGGTTTTGTTCGGTACCAGCCCATGTCTTCCTCTACCAAGCGTCCAGCAGCGGTGAGCCGTCGTCCCCGTAAAACAAGTCTGGATACGGTCGCTGACGCCCCGCGCGAAGCCGCTGCGGTCGGTTCGTTCGTTGGCGCGGCGCTCAAAAAACAACGCCAGCTTCAGCATCTGACCATTCAGGATGTGGCCAGTCTGGCGGACATCAGCCGCGGCATGATTTCCCGCATCGAGAACGGGCAGGCGATGCCGAGTCTCGATACCCTGGCCCGCATCTGTCAGGCCGTGGGGCTGTCCATGGCGCATCTTTTCAAGGATTTCGATCTGCCCGACGGCGTCGCCTGCCATGTGCCTGCCGGCCGCGGCATGGTGGTGGTTCGTCGCGGCACCCGCCGGGGTCACAGCTATGAGCTGCTGGCTTACGACCAGGGCCCCAAAAAACTCTTTGAACCCTTCCTCATCACGCTCGACGATCAAAGCGAGCTTTTCCCGCGCTTCCAGCATGCAGGCGTCGAGTTCATCTACATGCTCAAGGGCAAGATGGATTACCGCCATGGCAATAAGGTGTATCCGCTGAAGGTCGGAGATTCACTGAGCTTTGAATGCAATGTGCCGCATGGTCCGGAGCGGCTGTTGCAGGTGCCTATCCAGTTTCTGGCGATTATTCACTACGAAGCGACGGAATAGCGCCCGGCCCGGGATCACACCGGCCCCGCAAATTCTTAGAACAAGATTCAAGGAGAGGCCATGTCGACCCCTAACGTGCTCAATCCGCGCGGCGACTATCAGGAAATCTACGATCAGGCCTTCCGCTTTGCGCGTGAGCGTCTGCATCCCCTGATGGCAAGGATGGACGACGAGGACTGGTATCCCCCGCATTTATTGAAAGACATGGCCGAGGCCGGCTATCTGGGTATTACTGCTCCGCCAGAACTCGGCGGCGCCGGCATGGACGTCTTTGCTTCCGGCATGGTCGCCGAGGCCATTTCCTACTGGAATCTCAACGCCAACTGCATCTGGGGCCCGCACGAAAACCTCTGCCTCAATAACTTGCTGAGGAATGGCAACGAAGAGCAGCAGCAGCGGTTCATTCCACGCTTGTGTCGAGGCGAGTTGGTGGGCGCACTGGCGCTGACCGAACCGGGCGCGGGATCGGATGCGCTGGCCGGCATGCGCACCAGCGCCAAGCGCGACGGTGACGACTACATCCTCAACGGCCGCAAGATTTTCATTTCCAACGGTCCGATCGCCGATGTGCTGCTGGTCTACGCCAAGACCGCGCCGGAGCGCGGCGCCAAAGGCATCTCCGCGTTCATCGTTGAGAAAGGTATGCCGGGATTTGGCGTGGCGCAGGAATTGAAAAAGATGGGCTGGCGGGGTTGCCCTACGGGTGAACTGGTGTTCGACAACTGCCGGGTGCCGGCACGCAATCTGGTTGGCGGCGAAAATGCTGGCGTCGCGGTGGTGATGAGCGGGCTCGATATCGAACGCGCGTTTTTTGCGGTGCCGATTGTGGCCGCCGCCCAGCGCTGTCTGGATCTCTCGCTGGACTACGCGGCGCAGCGCGAACAGTTTGGTAAACCCATCGCCGAGCAGCAGATGGTGCAGGCCATGCTGGCCGACATGTACACCGAAATCGAAGCCGCGCGACTGCTGGCCTATCGCGCGCTACTGGCCTGCAACTCGCTGGAGCAAGGCGGTGGCGGCACCGGCGAGCTGCACAAGCTGTGCGCCGCTGCGCTGCTTAAAGCCGGCAGCGTGCACATGCTGGCAGTCGATTCCGCCGTGCAGATTCACGGCGGCATGGGTTTCATGTGGGACACCGAGGTGAATCGACACTACCGCAACGCCAAGGTGTCGGAAATTGGCGCCGGCACGCGGGAAATCCGCCGCATCATCATTGCGACGGAGCTCTTGAAGGAAACGCGGGCGGGGCATCGGTAACGAGTCGCGCGCCCTGCGAAGAGCGGCGGCGCGAATGGCGTGATTCCCGCCTTTCGACCAGCGCGGAGGCGCGAACGGTCGTGAAGCTATGGGCGTTTCACGGGCCGTTCGTCCCGCGCTTGTCGAGGGATGAACGGCACGCTGGCACGGCCCTGATACCGAACAGACTTCCCCACAGGCACCAAGCCCGAGTGCATCGGGCTGAACGCCTGCGCCTTAGCGCCCCATCGCGAAAAACTGATCGTTCGGCCGCATGCCCGACACGTTCGCCATGCGGTTCGATAGCGCGAAGAACGCGGTGATGGCCGTGATGTCCCAGATGTCTTCCTGCGTGAAGCCGTGGCTTTCGAGTTCGGCGATGTCCTCGTCACCGACACTCGCGGAATCACCCGCCACGTGCACGGCGAAGTCGAGCATGGCGCGCTGCCGCGGGGTGATGTCGGCCTTGAGGTGATTGATGGCGACCTGATCCGCAATCAGCGGATTTTTGGCCCGGATGCGCAGAATCGCGCCGTGGGCGATCACGCAATACAGGCACTGATTGGTGGCGCTGGTGGCCACCACAATCATTTCGCGCTCGGCTTTGGTGAGCCCGCCCGGCTTGTCCATCAAGGCGTCGTGATAGGCCATGAAGGCGCGGAATTCATCCGGCCGATGCGCGAGTACCAAAAACACATTGGGAATAAAGCCGGATTTTTCCTGCACGGATTCGATGCGGGTGCGGATGTCCTCTGGCAGTTCGGCGAGGGTGGGTACGGGAAAGCGGCTGATGGCGGGCGTGGTCATGGCGCGATGGGCTCCTGATAGAAACGGAATGACGGGCGTCAAGGTGCCGCAAGCGCGCCTGTTCCGCCAGCCCTGCGGCCCCTACAATGCGGGCACCTTCCGGTAGCGAGCCCCGTTGCCGGCCCAGCGTGGAGAAACTCCGATGACCGAAGCCTATGTCTACGACTGTGTTCGCACGCCGCGGGGACGCGGTAAATCCAGCGGTTCGCTGCACGAAATCACCCCCATCCAACTCTGCGTGCAGGTGCTGCAAGCGCTGCGCGACCGCAATCACCTCGATACGTCCTATGTGGATGACATCGTCTTTGGCTGCGTCTCGCCGGTAGGCGAACAGGGCGCGGTGATTCCGCGAGTCGCCGCGCTGGTGGCGGAATACGCCGAGAACGTGCCGGGCAAACAGCTCAATCGCTTCTGCGCTTCTGGCCTTGAAGCGGTGAACGCGGCGGCGGCGGAAGTGATGTCCGGCCAGTCCGACCTCACCATCGGCGGTGGCGTGGAATCAATGTCCCGTGTGCCGATGGGATCCGACGGCGGCGCCTGGGTCAGCGATCCGGCGGTGGCTTACAAAACCTACTTCGCCCCGCAGGGCATTGGCGCCGACCTCATCGCGACGCGTCAGGGCTACTCGCGTAAGGACGTTGACGCCTACGCCTGCGAAAGTCAGCGCCGCGCCGCGCAGGCCTGGGCCAACGGCTGGTTCGACAAGAGCGTGATCCCGGTGCGTGACGCGCTGGGCAAGGTGGTACTGGCGCGCGATGAACACCTGCGGGCCGGCACCACGATGGAAGAACTGGGCGCGCTGAAAGCGGCGTTTGCGCAAATGGGCGAAGAGTTCGGCTTTGACGCCGTGGCGCTGCAGCGCTATCCGGACGTCGAGCAAATCGAACACGTGCACACCGGCGGCAATTCCAGCGGCATCGTCGACGGCGCGGCGGGTGTGCTCATCGGCACCCGTGAAATCGGCGAGAAACTGGGTCTCAAGCCGCGCGCGCGCATCCGCGCGTTTGCCTCCACCGGCAGCGAACCCACCATCATGTTGACCGGTCCCACCCCCTCGGCGCGCAAGGTGCTGGCGCGGGCCGGCATGCAGGCCAGCGACATCGATCTGTTTGAACTCAACGAAGCCTTCGCCTCGGTCGTCATGCTCTACATGGAGCAGATGGGCATCAGCCACGACCGCATCAACGTGAACGGCGGCGCCATTGCAATGGGCCATCCGTTGGGCGCCACCGGCGCGATGATTTTTGGCACCGTGCTTGATGAACTCGAACGGCGCGGCCAGGGCACGGCGCTGATCAACCTCTGCGTTGGCGCAGGCATGGGCACCGCCACCATCATCGAACGCGTTTAATCCAGAACTAAAGACTCGCCGGCGCGCGCCTTACGGGCGGCGTCGGTAGCGGGGAGATTGCTGATGAATCAATGCATGACGCTAAGCGTCGACGCCGACGGCGTCGCGCTGGTCACCATCGACGTGCAAGGCCGGCCAATGAACGTGCTCACGCCGGACTTCCACGCGGAACTGAGTGCCACGCTCGACCAAATCAAGGCCAATGAGGCCGTGAAGGGTGCGGTCTTCACCTCCGCCAAGGCCGACTTCATGGCCGGCGCCGACCTCAAGTGGATCCTGTCGTCCATCTCCAGCATCAAAACGCCGGACGATGCCTGGCAGTTTGCCGCGCCGCTGAACGCGCTGTTTCGCAAGCTCGAAACCCTCGGTAAGCCGATGGTGGCGGCGATTAACGGCACCGCGCTGGGCGGGGGTCTGGAACTCGCGCTGGCCTGCCATCACCGCGTGGCGGCCATCAACCCGGCCACCCGTATTGGTCTGCCGGAAGTGCTGGTGGGCTTGCTGCCCGGCGCCGGCGGCACCCAGCGCCTGTCGCGCATGATTGGCGTGCGTGACGCGCTGATGCTGATGGTGGAAGGCACGCATCTCAGCGTGGAGCAGGCGGCGGCGAAGAAAATCGTGGACGAAGTGGTGCCGGCCGACGCGCTTATCAGCACCGCCCGGCGCTACATTCTGGAAGGCGGCAAAGCGGTCAATCCCTGGGACGAGAAGAATTTCAAAGTCCCCGGCGGCTCTGGCGGTATGCATCCGGGCGTGGTGCAAACCTTTATGGGCGGCGCGGCGCTGGTGGCCAAGCGCACCCAGCACAACTATCCCGCCCCGGCCGCGATTATGTCGGCCGTGTACGAGGGCACGCAGTTGCCGATCGACAGCGGG
>CANFVX010000176.1 GCA_947450495.1 Gammaproteobacteria bacterium | reverse complement strand
TTGATGGCCTGATGAAACTTACCGTTTTGATTCCCTGCTACAACGAGCGCGACACCATTGCGGCCTGTCTGGAACGGGTGGTGGTGGCGGTGCCGGGTGTTGCCAAGGAAATCATCATCGTGGATGACTGTTCCCGCGACGGCACTCGCGAGTGGCTGAAGGACAATGTGGAGAACCTGCAGGGCCAGCAGTGTCAGGTGGAGGTCTCACCCGAAGGCCGGCTGAGTCTTGTGCCAGGTGCCGCCTCTGAGGTGCATATCCGCGTGCTGTTCCACGCCCAAAACCGCGGCAAGGGCGGCGCCCTGCAGACCGGACTTGGCGCAGTCACAGGCGATGTGGTGGTGATTCAGGACGCGGATCTGGAATACGACCCGGATGACTGGGCGCAGATGCTGGACCTCATTACCCGCCGTAAGGTGGCCGATGTGGTTTATGGCTCGCGCTTCTATGGCCGGCCGCACCGCGCGCTTTATTTTCACCACTACATGGCCAACCGGCTCATCTCGTTCCTGTTCAATCTGCTCTACAACCAGACCCTCACCGACATCGAGGTCTGCTACAAGATGTTCACCCGCGAAGTGCTGGATAGCTTGCACATCACGGCCAACGATTTTGGTTTTGAGGTGCAATTCAGCGCGCAGGTCGCGCTGGCCCGGCGCTGGCGCATTTATGAAATGGGCATCAGCTACTACGGCCGCACCTACAACGAAGGCAAGAAGATCAACTGGAAAGACGGCGTGAAGGCGCTGTGGTATCTGCTGAAATACCGCTTGCCGTGAGCACGCCTGCGCGGCACGGCTGGATGCGGCGCAGTCTGATCGGGCTTGCCGGGACGGCGCTCGGTCTGGTGTTTCTCTGGCTCGCGCTGCGCCAGGCCGATGCCGAGGCGCTGCACGAAGCCCTGCGGTCTCTCGACTTAAAGCTCACGCTGGGCGCCGTGGCTCTGTACTGGCTGGCGCTCGGCCTGCGGGTTCGGCGCTGGCAGCGCTTGTTGGGGCATTTGGGCGTGGTGCGGTGGCGGACCGTCGCCGGCATTCTGGTGCCTGGTTACGCCATGAATAACCTGCTGCCGGCCCGACTGGGCGAGTTGGTGCGAGCCGATCTGGCAAAGCGGCGGCTCGGTTTTTCGCGCTCGATGGTCATGGGCGTGATTGTGGTGGAACGCATGCTCGATTTACTCGCCATCCTCGGTCTGCTGGCCGTGGGTCTCACGCTGAATAGTCTTGGCAACCATGAACGCATGTCCGATTTCGTCCGTCTGCTCGGTCAGGGCACTTTAATCGTGCTGGTGCTCGCGGCGGTGCTGTGGCGCCTGCGCGGCGCGGCGGCGCTGCAGATCAAACTCCCGCCACGGCTCAGGCGATTACTGACCGATCTCGCCGCCGGTATCGGCGCTGTGCAAAGCCATAATCTGCTGCCGCTGCTGGTGCTGACCGCCGGGATATGGGTGGGCGAAACCAGCGCGCTGTGGTGCGTGTTCCGCGCCATCGCGGTGGATTTGAGCGCACCCGCCGCGGCCATTGCGATGGCGGCGGCCTCGCTGAGTACGCTAGTCCCCACCGCGCCTGCGTATCTCGGCAGCTATCAACTGGTCTTCGCCACGGTGCTGCCACTGTTTTCGGAATCGGCGGCCGCCGGCGTCGCGGGGGCGAGTCTCATCCAGTTGTTTTTATTTGGCTCGGTAACGCTGGTCGGCTGCTGCCTGCTGCTGGTCGCCGCCGTCCGTCAGCCACGTTCTTCAACCCGCGAATCGGTGAATCAAGATGCAAGAGTGCTCAGTGGCTGAGCCACAACTGTCCCTGCGGTTTCTGGGGGTGGGCAACGCCAGAGCCTCCGAGTTGGGCAGTGCCTCGGCGGTACTGGAGTTCGCCAACGAGCCCGGGCTGCTGATCGACTGCGGTCCGCGCACGCTGGACGACTTTCGGGCCAATTACGACCGCGAGCTGCCGCCCGCCGTATTCATTAGCCATCTGCATCTCGACCATATCGGGGGCATCGAGCAACTGTTCTATCGCGCCTATTTCACCCAACGCGGGGCGATCAAGCTTTTTGTGCCGGCCGATTTGGTCGCTGCCCTGCACGCCAAGCTGGCCAATGCGCCGTTCATCCTGAGCGAAGGCGGCGCAAACTTTTGGGATGCTTTTCGCCTGATCCCGGTGAGCGACTGGTTCTGGTACGAAGGCCTGCTGTTTCAGGTGTTTCCGGTGCGGCACAGCGGTCACCGCGCGGCATTTGGTGTCGCGCTCGGCGGAAGTTTCCTGTTCAGCAGCGATACGCGGCCGATTCTTGAAGTGGTGCAAGAGTTTGCCGCCTGCGGGGAAACCGTGTTCCACGATTGCGGACTGCATGCCTCGCCCGCGCACGCCGGCTTGCCGGACATCCTGCGCGAATATCCCGCAGAAATTCGCGCCCGGCTGGTGGCCTATCACTACGAATCTGAAGACGCCGGCAAGGCCATTGAAGCCGCCGGTTTGCGCGTGGCGCGGCCGGGGCAGCAGTTTTCATTGCAAGCCCCACTCGGCGCCGTGGCGCTGGTGGCGGCCGCGGCGGACAGAGCCGACCGCAGCCGCGTCGGCGCGCCGCTCAGCCCTTGAGCGAGAAGGGCGTGAAGTTGGTCTGTCGATCGAAAAAGTCTTCGCCTTCCGAGCGCTTGAGGCGATTAACCACCGCATAGGTCAGCGGCGTCATCAGCACTTCGACGCCAATCTTGAAAGCCCAGTTGAACATCAGCACCCGGAACAGGGTCTCGGTTTCCCAGATGCCAAAGAAGGCGAAGGGGTAGAACACCAGGCTGTCGACCGCTTGCCCAACCACCGTCGAGCCGATGGTGCGCGTCCACAGCCAGCGGCCGGCGGTCAGCACTTTCATCCGCGCCATCACATAGGAATTGACGAAGTCGCCGATCCAGAAGGCCAGAATGGACGCGCACACGATCCGCCAGGTGCCGCCGAAGACGGTTTCGAGCGCGGGTTGGAGCACGGTGTTGAAGGATTCGGCTTGGCTGGCCGGCAGGCCCACCACGACGGCCGACATCAGACTGGCGAAAATCATCGCGCCGAAGCCCGCCCAGATCACCCGGCGCGCTTTCGCGTAGCCGTACACCTCGGTGAGCACGTCGCCAAAGATGTAGCTGATGGGGAAGAAGATATTGCCCGCCCCGAAGACCAGCGCGGTGCTGAGGAACGGGAGGTCGAAGGCACAGACCTTGGCGGGGCCGATCAGATTGGAGCAGAGGAGCACGGCGACGAAGCCGGCCATCAGGAAGTCGTAGTAACGATAAGTCCGGTTCATGCAGAGGGTGCTCGCTGGGGTCAGAAGTTGATTTTAAGTGCGGTCAGTTGGAGCCGGATGCGCGTTAGCAGGCGCATGGCTTGATGAGTCGCCGCGGCAAAATTGACCACCACAAAGCGGCCGTTGTGGATGGTACAGGCCGTCACGCCGGTCGTTGGCATTGCGCGGATTTCGCGCGTCCAGCGGACCTGGGTCAAGCTCAGCGGCCCGGCCTGCAGGGGCCGCGCGACAGGCGCCGAAAACAGCCCGGGCGACTGATGTCGCAATTCATTCAGGAAAATCTCGACGCAGGCCGCGGGCGTGTTATGCACGCTGGGCTGGATTTCCGGCGGCAGTGCGGCCACGGTGATTTGCAGTTCGGCGCCGCTAAATTCGCCTTTGCCACGATAGGCATACGTGGCGCCGAGCGCGGCGCGCGACACCCGAGCGGCCGACAGGAACGATGGGGGCGTGAACTCGATGAACTCGGCGGCGACGACCGGCGTCGAGACCAATCCCAGCATGATCTGGATCAAAAGAGCGCGCATGCCGGGATGCTAGAGCGGGCCTCGCCAAATAGCCACGGCCAACCGTGAGTGGGCGGGGACGGCCGGACGGGTCTGTTAGACTCGCGCCTGTCTCTCTCCGCATTGACCGCCCCGATGAGCAAACTCACCAACCGTATTCTTTTTGCACTCATGCTTGGCGCCTTCTCGCTGACGACCCGTGCGGAAGTCAGTGTGGCCGAGGTCTCCGCCAGCCTCGCCGAGGTCGAGCAACGGCCGGCCGGAGACAGCATGCGGGAGGCCTTGCTGCCGCTGCTGGAGCAGACCAAGGCGATGCTCGAAACCGAGTCTGCGCATCGAGATGAGGCGGCGCGCTTCGGCGCCATCCTCGAAACCGGCCCCTTAAGCCTCCGCAAGCTGCGCGAGGAATTGGCGCGATTTAATCGGCAGGACAGCGGCGCGACCGCGCCACCGGATGCCCGCCGCGCCACAGCCGCCGAGCTGCAGGGCATGATGGAGGCCGCTTCGAACGAGCGCTCAGCGCTCGAAACCAAACTTAATACGCTGGAACAAAGCGACCGCGCGCTGGCGGCGCGCCCCGCCGAAATCTCTCAGGCCAAAACCGAAGTCATGAGCCGCATCGCGGCGATTGAAGTGGCGATGGCCGCGCTTGCGCAAACAGACTCCACCGAACTCTCGCGCGTTCGGCGCGAAATGCTGGAGGCGGAGTTTGCCGCGCGTCAGTCGGAGCTCGATGCACTCAACGCCGAGCAGTTGAGTCAAAGCACCAGAGTTGAACTCAACGCGGCCAAGCACCGGCTTGCCGAAGCGCGACTCGCGCGGGCGGCGGCGCAAGTGGGGCAGTACGAGCAACTACTGCTGGAGCGCCGGGCCGAGGAACTCCACCGGATTCAGGACGATGCCGGACGCGCTTTGCAGGAGGCCACGCAAGCGCCGGAGTCGGTGCGACACCTGGCCGCTGATAACGTGCGTTTCGGCAAAATGCTGTCGCAGATGCTCGACGATCAGGCGCGCGCCGTGCAGGCCCGCACTGACTATGGCACTCGACGCCGCGAGATTGCGCTGGAATTCGACCGCGCCCGGCAGCGCATGCAGTTAGCGGGCTCTTCCTCGCGACTGGGCCGCATTCTGGTCGACCAGCGCCGCGAGCTACCGGACCTGCGTTCGCTCGAGCGTTTGTCACGCGAGAGCGAAAACAAAATCTCGTCAATCGGGCTTTCACGCATCGAAATCGACGAGCAACTCACGAGCGCCCGTGACGAACTCCAGCAGCCTGATGCGGACTTCGCGGCGCCCGAGCCAGACGCCGCACCGCTCACCGACGATGACATCAAGCGCGCCCGGGCTTTGCTGACCGATCAGGTCGAGCTGCTTGAGAGTCTGGTTGAGAACCACGGCAGCGCGCGTCGCTCGCTGGACGCCGCTGATTTCGAGCTGCAGCAACTCGTTAGCGTGGTGACGGACTATCAGGTCTTTCTGGATGAACGACTTTTGTGGCTGCCCAACGCGCCACCGCTGTCACGCCAGTTCTTGCGCGATTTACTGGCTGCCGGGCAGTGGCTGATCCGCACCTCAACCTGGCGCACGGTGTTTGAGGATGTGGCGCGGGGCGCGGGCGAAGCCTGGCCGCGGGCGCTGTTGTTGGTATTGCTGGCAGTGTTAGTGGTGCGATTGAAGCGCCCGTTTCGGGCGCGACTGCGCGAGCTCGCAGAACTGGCCCGCGAACCGCAGAGCGATCAGATTCGATACACGGCGCTGGCACTCGGCTTGAGCGTGATGCTGTCGCTCGCCGCGCCGTTGCTGATGTTCAGTCTGGCGTCCTTGCTCAACGGGGCCGACGCCAACTCGGACTTTTCGCTGGCCCTCGGGCAGGCGCTCGGCAAAGCCGGCTGGCTGTTGCTGGGACTTTCGGTGCTGCTGCAACTGTTGGGGCCGGGGGGCGTCGCCATCACGCACTTCGACTGGCCGGTGACTCCGGTGCGCTCGGTTCGCAAACAGTTCATCCGCGCCGGCTGCGTTTTTATTCCCGCGTATTCGCTGGCGAGCGTGTTTGAGTGGGATCGCACCCAGGCTTTTCAATCGAGCTTTAGCCGGCTTTGCTTGCTGTTGGCGATGCTGGCCGTGATTGCCTTCGTACGCGGCACGACCTGTCGCAACGGCGCGGTATTCACGGCGCTGGCAGCGCGCGCGTTTCCGTCGTTTTTGATTCGATGGCGCGGGCCCTGTGTGGTGCTGGCGTATGCCGCGCCAGGCATTCTCGCCGCGTTATCCGCGCTGGGATATCAGTACGCAGCGGTGGAGTTGAGCGCTTATTTTGTCCAAACAGCCTTGCTGCTGATTGGCGCCGTGGTGGTCTACAACCTCGCGCTACGGTGGCTGCGCATGGCGCAGGCGCGCATGGCGGTCGAACTGGAACGCGAACGCTCTGCGAGTGGAACAGCCAGCGAGGAGAGCGAAGGCGGCGACAACTATCCGGTTGATCTCGCCACTATGGGCAAGCACTCGCGGATGATTTTCCGCAATTTGGTGGGCTGGTCGGTCGCCATCGGTTTGTTCTGGATTTGGCGCGAGGTGCTGCCCGCGCTGGGAGTGCTCGACCAAATCACGCTGTGGGAAGTGCAAATCAAGGATGCCGCCGGCGTGGTGCAAGCCGCCCCGATTACGCTCTCCAACGCGGTGTTCGCCGCGTTAATCGCGGCCATCAGTGTGCTGGCCGCGCGCAATATGCCCAGCCTGCTCGAGATTGCCGTGCTCCGGCGCTTGAAGATGCACGGCGGTAGCCGCTACGCCATCAACATGCTGATGCGCTACCTCATCATCGCCATCGGCGTGTCGCTGACCCTGAGTACGCTGGGCTTGCGCTGGTCGCAGGTGCAGTGGTTGGTCGCGGCCTTGAGCGTTGGCCTTGGCTTCGGCATGCAGGAAATTTTTGCCAACTTTATTTCAGGTTTGATCCTGCTGTTCGAACGCCCGATCCGGGTGGGCGACTTCGTCACCATCGGCGAATTGACCGGGCGCGTGTCGCGCATCCAGATTCGCGCCACCACGATTGCCGACGCGGACAATCGCGAAATCATCGTGCCGAATCGCAATTTCATCACCGAGCGTTTTGTGAACTGGACGCTGAGCGACGCGGTAACGCGCCTCGTGATCCCGGTGGGGATCGCCTACGGATCGGATCTTAAAAAGGCGTTGAAGCTATTGCTGGAGGTGGCCGACGCCCATTCCAAAGTCCTCTGCGAACCCTCGCCAACGGCGGTGGTGCAAGGCTTTGGCGATAGTGCCGTGATGCTTGAGTTGCAGGTCTACGCCCGCGAAGTGCCGCATCGAATTGATATCCGGCACCAGATCAACAGCCAGATTTACGAGACCTTCCGCGCCAACGACATCGAGATCCCGTTTCCGCAGCGAGATTTGCACCTGCGAACGATTAGCGCGGATTGGGTTAATGTGGTGCCGCGCTCGGTAGCGGGGGAGGAATCCGAGGGGGCGGGG
>CANFVX010000175.1 GCA_947450495.1 Gammaproteobacteria bacterium | reverse complement strand
TGAGCGCGGTCGCGATGATCGTCAGCGAACCGCCTTCCTCGATGTTGCGCGCGGCGCCGAAGAAGCGCTTGGGCCGCTGCAGCGCGTTGGCGTCGACGCCGCCGGTCAGCACCTTGCCGGACGCGGGGACGACGGTGTTGTAGGCGCGCGCCAGACGGGTGACGGAGTCGAGCAGAATCACAACGTCGCGCTTGTGTTCGACGAGGCGTTTTGCCTTGTCGATCACCATTTCGGCGACCTGCACGTGGCGGCTGGCCGGTTCGTCGAAGGTGCTCGCAATTACTTCGCCGCGCACGGAGCGCTGCATTTCGGTCACTTCTTCCGGACGCTCGTCGATGAGCAACACGATGAGATAGCACTCAGGGTGATTGGCCGCCACCGAATGGGCGATGCTCTGGAGCATCATGGTTTTGCCGGCTTTCGGCGGCGAAATAATCAGTCCGCGCTGGCCTTTGCCGATTGGCGCCACGAGGTCAATGACGCGTGGCGTAAGGTCTTCGGTGCTGCCGTTGCCGAGTTCCAGGTTCAGTCGCTTGTTGGCGAACAGCGGCGTGAGGTTTTCGAACAAAACCTTGTTCTTGGCGTTCTCGGGCGGTTCGAAATTGATGTCGCTGACTTTGAGCAGCGCGAAATAACGTTCGCCATCTTTCGGCGGGCGAATCTTGCCGGAGATGGTGTCGCCGGTGCGCAGATTAAAGCGGCGGATTTGGCTGGGAGACACGTAGATGTCGTCGGGGCCGGCGAGATAGGAACCATCTCCGGACCGGAGAAATCCAAAGCCGTCCTGAAGAATTTCGAGGACGCCGTCGCCGGAAATGTCTTCGCCTTTTTTGGCCTGTGCTTTGAGAATGCTGAAAATCACGTCTTGCTTGCGTGAGCGGGCGACGTTTTCGATGCCCAGTTCATCAGCGATGGAAATGATCTCAGCGGCGGGTTTCTGCTTCAGTTCGGTCAGATTCATTGATATTCGGATTACAAGTTGATGGCGCGACCAGAGGATGGTGCGCGAGGGGAAGTAGTGGCCGGGTAATTCGAGTTGCCTGGAACGGCGACTCAGGTGATGCGATCGAAAAATATCACGGTGCAGTGGAGTCGTCTAGGCGATTTTCCGTCCCTGCATGATCGACGCAGGGACGAAGCCACTGAACCGGACCGCTCAGGTGTTGCTGTCGATGAAAGCCGTGAGTTGCGATTTCGTCAGCGCGCCAACATGGGTAGCGACCACGTTGCCGTCTTTGAACAACATCAGCGTCGGAACGCCACGAATGCCGTATTTCACCGAGGTGCTTTGGTTGGCGTCGACGTCGAGTTTGGCCACCGTAAGGCGGTCGTTATACTCGGTCGAGACCTCGTCTAGAATGGGGGCAATCATGCGGCACGGGCCGCACCATTCCGCCCAATAATCGACTAGTACGGGCTTGCTCGCATTAAGGACATCCTGTTCGAATGAGCTGTCACTCACGTAAACAATATTAGGGCTGCTCATGAACCACCGGTTCTCCGTTAAAGATTCGCTTCGATTGTTGAACGAACGCCGGCGCGAAAGCAAGCGCAGGGCGCTGACGCTCGTCGCCCTGCTGGCCTTGGTAAGTCTCACCCAAACGGCCTGTGGCCAGAAGGGTGATCTCTATCTGCCGGATGCCAAACCGGCAACGCCGGCCAAATGACCCGCTTTTCCTGATATCCCGACCAGAGACAAACATGACCTACTCGACCGAGTTTTTTCACCGTGTGGAGGGCGATCTCTTTATCGAGCAAGTGCCGCTCAGCACTATCGCCAATGAGTTCGGCACGCCGTGCTACGTGTATTCGCGGGCCGCGCTTGATTCGGTCTGGCAGCGCTATGACCGCGCTTTTGGTCAGCGCCGGCATCAGGTGCATTACGCGGTAAAGGCCAACGGCAACCTGGCTGTTTTGAACACACTGGCGCGCCTTGGCAGTGGCTTCGATATTGTCTCGGGTGGAGAACTCGCCCGCGTGCTGGCGGCAGGTGGCGAAGCCCGGAAGATCGTTTTTTCCGGCGTCGGCAAGTCGGCGGCCGAACTCGACGCTGCGCTTCGCGCTGGAATTGGTGTGTTCAATCTTGAATCGCCAGATGAAATGGAACGGCTGAATCAGGTAGCAGGTGGCCTCGGGTTGCGCGCCAGAGTCGCGATTCGGGTAAATCCCGATGTGGATGCCCATACGCATCCGTACATTTCCACGGGGCTTAACGAAAACAAGTTTGGCGTGCCGATGACCGAGGCCTTGGCGCTATATCGTCGGGCCGCAAGTTTGCCCAATCTCGAAGTGACCGGTGTGGCCTGCCACATCGGGTCGCAATTGACCGACCTCGCGCCGTTTGAGGACGCGATGGCCCGGGTAATGGCACTCGTGACGGCCCTCGCGGCCGACGGGATTACGCTGTCGCATATCGATGCTGGCGGTGGCTTGGGGATTCGTTACAAGGACGAAACGCCGCCTTCGATTGAGGATTATGTGGCGGTGCTATGCCGGGCAATTCCGGACACCTACGAAATCTGTATTGAGCCGGGGCGCTCCATTTGTGGCGCGGCCGGCGTACTACTGAGCAAAGTTGAATACCTTAAAACGACGCCCGCGCGGCGCTTCGCGATCTGCGATGCGGCAATGACCGAACTAATTCGCCCCGCGCTGTATGAGGCTTGGCACGATGTGCAAACCGTGAGTGCAGAGGCTGCTCAGCAACCCGAGCACCGTTACGAAATCGTGGGGCCGGTCTGTGAGAGCGGTGACTTTCTCGCCTCGGACCGTCCTCTCCGATTACGGGAGGGCAGTCTGCTGGCCATCATGTGTGCGGGTGCCTATGGCTACGCGATGGCCTCAAACTACAATGCGCGTCCCCGTCCGCCGGAAGTCTTGGTGGATGGCAACGCGGTCCATCTGGCGCGTCCGCGAGAACGCATTGAAGACCTGTTTGCCACCGAGCGTCTGTTGCCGGATGATCCAAAATAATCCGCGCTGACCGAGCTCATGCGCTAAATTGGGCTGATGAGGGCGCGGATTGGCGTCGCCCTCGAAGCAAAACAGTAAGTTAGCGGTGGCACAGCTTGTGCTGTTGAAGAACCCGCCGGCTTTGTGCCGACGGTTCTCCTGGCCACCCGCCAAGAATCGCCGCTCTTTTTTGTAGCGACACCGAAGCGTGCACTGAATAGCCCTGAGTGCACGAGTCTATCCACTAGCAGGGGCCGAAACTCAGCAAGCCATGGCCTGGAGGAAATCATGTCCGTAGACAGTATTCTGAAGACTATCAAGGATGAGGACGTCAAATACGTTGACTTCCGATTCACTGATACGCGCGGGAAAGAGCAGCACGTGACCGTGCCCTTTCATCAGGTCGAAGCCGAGACCTTCGAAGACGGCAAAATGTTCGACGGCTCTTCGATCGCCGGCTGGAAGGGGATTCAGGAGTCCGACATGATCCTGATGCCGGACGCCACCACCGCGGTGCTGGATCCGTTCTTCGACGACAAAACGATGATCATCCGTTGCGACATCATCGAACCCGCCACCGGTCAGGGCTATGAGCGCGACCCGCGTTCGATCGCCAAGCGCGCCGAGGCTTATCTGAAGGCGTCCGGCATTGCCGATACCGCGTTCTTCGGTCCCGAACCCGAATTCTTTGTTTTCGACGATGTCCGCTATTCGCAGGAAATGCGCGGCGGCTTCTACGAAATTGATTCCGACGAAGGCTATTGGAGCTCCAGCAAGAAGATGGAAGGCGGCAACCCGGGTCACCGTCCGGGCATCAAGGGCGGTTACTTCCCCGTGCCGCCGGTTGATTCCCTGCAGGACCTGCGCTCCGCCATGTGCAACGTGCTGGAGCAAATGGGCTTGTCGGTCGAAGTGCATCATCACGAAGTGGCGACCGCCGGTCAGTGCGAAATCGGCACCCGTTTCGACACCCTGGTGAAGCGCGCGGACTCCCTCCAGATCCTCAAGTACGTGGTGCACAACGTGGCGCACAGCTTCGGCAAAACGGCGACTTTCATGCCGAAGCCGCTGGTGGGCGACAACGGCAACGGGATGCACGTGCATCAGTCGCTGGCCAAAGGTGGCGTGAACCTGTTTGCGGGCGACGGCTACGGCGGTCTGTCCGAAACCGCGCTTCACTACATTGGCGGCATCATCAAGCATGCGCGAGCCCTGAACGCCTTCACCAACGCCAGCACCAACAGTTACAAACGTCTGGTGCCAGGCTTCGAAGCCCCGACCATGCTGGCCTACTCGGCGCGTAACCGGTCTGCTTCGATTCGGATACCGTGGGTTTCCAGTCCGAAGGGTCGCCGCATCGAAGTGCGCTTCCCGGATTGCACTTCCAATCCGTACTTCGCCTTCACGGCGATGATGATGGCGGGCCTCGACGGCATCAAAAACAAGATCGACCCCGGCGCGCCGGCGGACAAAGACCTCTACGATCTGGAGCCGGAAGAAGCGAAGCACATCCCGACGGTTTGCCATGCGCTCGAACAGGCGCTGGACAACCTGGATGGGGATCGCGAGTTCCTCAAGGCTGGCGGCGTGTTCACGGACGACACCATCGACGCCTACATTGAACTGAAGATGCAGGAAGTCACCCGTGTCCGGATGACCCCGCACCCGCTCGAGTTCGAGATGTACTACAGCGTCTAAGCGCTTGCGCTTGCTGCCTGAAGAACCCCCGCACCTGCGGGGGTTTTTTTGGGGCAAGCTTGCGCCCCGTCGGTTGTGGGTCGGAGTGGTGTTCTCTACCCTCATATCATGCGAGCGCTTGTTCTTTTATTGTTAATTGGCCCGTGTCTGGCGTCGGCGCGCGACGTCTATCGGCAGGCCGATCACGGAAACGGCGTTGAGTTTTCCGACCGTGCGACTCCCCGCGCCGAAAAAATTACCGTGACTGCGCCCTCCACGATGCCGGGGGGGGACGTCGCAAGGCTGTCTACCGATCGCCCTTCGATTCCGCTCAGCCCAACGGGGATGGCTTATTCCTCGCTGAAAGTTACTGACCCACCAGATGACGGCACCCTGCGGGACAACACGGGGCTGGTGAGCGTGAGCGTTGAAATTCTGCCGTTCCTGCACGTTGAACAAGGTCACCGATTGTTGGTGACCCTTGATGGGCAAGCTGCGACCGCGCCCGGCGTGAGCACGGCCTTCCAACTGGACAACGTCGATCGCGGGACACATCGCCTGCAGGCGGTGGTGCTCGACCAGTCAGGGCAAACGGTCGAATCCTCCCCGCCCGTGAGCTTCCATCTGCATCGCCAGTTTGTGGTGAAGCCGAAACCCAAGCCCAAAAAGTAGTCCCACTCTGTTGGGCCAATTCTTGCAATTGCATCGCTGACTGAAACTGGTCGGGCAAGGCGCTTTGGAGTGACGGGCACTCGTTACGTTAAGCGCTTGGCCGTTATCAAGTTTCGTGATTCCCACAAAACAACGCGGGTGTTGCTCCGGCTACACTGCACCATATTCGCGCATGACGATTCGAGAACGCATGTTTACAGAGCAAGATGCCCGCGCTGTCCTGAATCAGCTCGCCACCGGGGTGATTCAGCTGGACGCGTCGCTCAACATTCTTGAAGCGAATTCAGCTGCCGAGAGTCTGGTCGCGATGAGCGTGTTCAAGCTGCGCGGCATGTCGATTAATCGACTGTTCCCCGATAACGAAAATTTTGCTCAGGCGGTGCGCGAGACAGCTGCCAATCTACGGTCGTTTACCGAGCGGGACATGCTGCTCATTCGGCCCAATCACGAGCTGCTGCACGTGGACTGCACTGTGTCGCCGGGTCCAGCGCTGTTTGGCGCCGGGCAGACGGTGGTCATCGAACTCGCGAGTACGGAACGCCATCAGCGCATTCAGGCTGAGGAAAACAAGCTGGTGCAGAACCAGATCAGTAGCGCGCTGATGCGGGGTCTCGCGCACGAAGTGAAAAACCCGCTGGGCGGCATTCGGGGCGCCGCTCAATTGCTTGAGCGCGAGCTGAGCACGCCGCAGCAACGTGAATTCACCCAAATCATCATTCATGAAGTCGACCGTCTGCGGAAGCTCGTCGACCGCATGCTGGGGCCTCGCGGGCAACTGAGCGCGGCCGAGTTCAATATCCACGAGGTGCTGGAGCATGTGCGCCAGGTGGTCGCGATCGAGGCGCCGCCGAGCGTTGCGATTCACCGCGATTACGACCCCAGCCTGCCGGAAGTCTTCGCGGACCGCGATTTGCTGGTGCAGGCGCTGCTCAATCTGGTCCGCAACGCCGTGCAGGCCGTGCGGGATCGGGGTGGCAATGTCACCCTGCGGAGCCGTGCCCAGCGTAAGTTCACGATTGGCACGGTGCTGCATCGGCTGGTGCTCAGGCTGGAGGTGATTGATGACGGCCCGGGCGTGCCGGCTGAGATCGCGGACAGCATTTTCTTTCCGATGGTGTCCGGCCGGGATGAAGGCTCCGGCCTAGGCTTGCCGATCGCCCAATCGCTGATTAACCGGCATGGCGGCTTGATTGATTTTACCAGCGTCCCCGGCAACACCGTCTTTACTGTTTGGCTACCGATAAGGAGCGCGCAATGAGCACGCAGCCCGAAATTTGGGTGATCGACGATGACCGATCAATACGATGGGTGCTCGAAAAGGCGCTCTCACAGGCACAACTGCTGGCGCATACCTTTGAGACTGCTGATAAGGCACTGGCCCGGCTCAAGCGCGACAAACCCGCCGTTATCATGACCGACATCCGGATGCCGGGTACCGACGGTCTCGCCCTGCTGGAGCAAGTGCAGGCTGCCTATCCCCAAATGCCGGTGATTGTGATGACGGCATACGCCGATCTGGATCGCGCCGTTGCCGCGTTTCAGGGCGGCGCCTTTGAATATCTGCCCAAGCCCTTTGACGTGGATGAAGCCGTTGCGATCGTGCGCCGCGCGCTGGCCAAAGTGGTTGAGGACGGCGCACCGCCGCCGCCAGTCATTGAAGCGCCCAAGCTGTCGACCAACCTCATTGGCGGCGCGCCCGCGATGCAGGAAGTGTTCAGGGCGATTGGTCGGCTGTCCAAGTCGAATATGACGGTATTGCTCACCGGAGAATCCGGCTCAGGCAAGGAACTCGTGGCGCGCGCCCTGCACCGTCATTCCCCGCGCTCGGGCAAGCCGTTTATTGCGCTCAATACCGCCGCGATTCCGCGGGAGTTGCTCGAATCCGAACTCTTCGGGCACGAGCGGGGCTCGTTTACTGGCGCGACCGGGCAGCGGGTCGGGCGTTTCGAGCAGGCCGATGGCGGCACCCTGTTCCTGGACGAAATTGGCGATAT
>CANFVX010000174.1 GCA_947450495.1 Gammaproteobacteria bacterium | reverse complement strand
CCGGCGCATCCGGCATCGTCTCGCTCAGGTGACGCATAAACGGCAGCGTCAGCCGAGGCTCGCCAAACTTGCGTTCGAAGGTGGAGCAGTAGAAGTCGTAGAACACCGCCCAGTGCTCCGACGTAATGGCGGCGCCTTCGAGGAGTTCAATCTCAAGCCCCAGCGCCGCGCAGTCACGCCGTTCGCGGCGGATTTCCTTGCGGCGCTTGGAGGTCAGGCTTTCCAGAAAGCCTTCGAAGTCGGCGTAGTCCTGGTTGTACCAGTGGTACTGGCAGCCCTCCCGGACCAGTATTTCGGGGTGCTCCAGGCGGGGTAAATCCTCATCTCGCGGGAAGAGACAATGCCAGGACGAGGCGTCTAGCTGGGTGGTGAGGCTTATCGCCGCTTCCAGCAACTGCCTGCCCAAAGCGTCGTTGCCGGCGTGGTCTGCTCTCACTAGCAGCCTCGCCCCGGCAACCGGCGTGAACGGCACGGCGGTGACAAGTTTGGGGTAGTAGCGGCCGCCGGCCCGGCTGTAGGCGTCGGCCCAGTTCCAGTCAAAGACAAATTCGCCGTAGGAGTTGTCGCGTGCGTAAAGGGGAAGCGCCGCAACCAGACCACCTTCAATGAAGGCAGCAAGGTGCACCGGGTCCCAGCCGTGACCGTCCAGACAGCCATGCTGCTCCAGACCCGACAGGAATTCGTGGCGGAGGAACGGATCGGTGCCGTCGCTCAGCGCGTTCCAGGCTGCAGAAGAAACTTCTGACAGTCTTCTTAAAACCCTGATTTCAGGAATATGGGGCGTCATAACACTCGGCATCTGGCGCCGGCGGGGGCAGGCGGCTTATTTCACGGGGCTCGCGCCTGGCGGCGGCGTAAAGACCGGGAAGGGCGTGACCTTGTCGCCCCGGCCCTCGGTAATTTTGGATGGACCGGACTTCTCTACTTCGTCGACGCGCACGATGGCGTGCATCGGAATATAGGTACGACTCACGCCCTCAAACTCGGACTTCAGGTGCTCCTCGCTGGGGTCAACCACCAGCGTGGTGCGTTCGCCAAAGATGATATTTTCGATCTCCACAAAACCCATTAAGCCGCTCTGGCTCACGTTCTGGCAGTAAATCTCGTACACCTTGCCCTGATTGTGGAAAGTCACGCGGTATGTGCGTTGGCGTTTCATGGTTTTGGTCGTCCATCGAGAGGTCGTCGGGATACTAGCATCCACGCTGCGGACGGCGTGAGCAGCTTTCTTCAACGCGATGAACACCCCCTAAATCCGGATTGGGATCAAATTTTTACAGCCCGGTGATAGTCTTGAGAAGTTAATGTAGGTATCATCAGATTCGCTTTAGATCACACAGACTTAATCGATCATCTGAAGAATCAGGTTTAGCACATGGCACAAGCGATCCGGCGGCCCCAGCGGGTGGCCCCTCCGGTCAATCTTCATCTCGTGCAGCGCCTGCGCGAAGGCCTGCTAATCCTCGGCGGTGGGGTGGGTCTGTTTGTGCTCGTCGCCCTCTGGACCTACCACCCGGATGATCCGGGTTGGTCCCATACCGGCCTCGCCAACAGCGTCATCCGCAATCGCGGCGGGGTCTTCGGCGCCTGGCTCGCCGACATCCTTTTCTATCTTCTCGGACGTAGCGCTTTCCTCTGCGCGCTCGCAATGGCCTATGGCGCCTGGTGGGTGTGTCGGCGCCGCGGCAAGCCTGCCAGCCCGGAGGAACTGACCAGCCTTTACGTGCAGGGAATCGGGCTCGCCCTCACGGTGTTTATGGGTTGTGCGCTGTTGTGGTTGCGCTCCCACGGGCAGTTCCCCGATCTGCCGCATCAGGCGGGCGGCATTCTCGGTGACCTGACCGGTCGCGGGCTGATTGCCCTGTTCGGCGAGCTGGGCGGTGTGCTGATGATGCTGGCGCTGTTTCTCGTCGGCGTCACCCTAATGACCGAACTGTCGTGGCTTACCGTGATGGACCACACCGGCTACTGGACGCTGATTGGTCTGGCGCAGGCCTCTCGCTATTTCCTGCAGGCTCGAGAGTTGCTGGCGCAACGCCGTGATCGCCGCGAGCGCACCGCGATTGTCGAGATTGAAACCGAACGCCACGAGCGCCGGACCCCACCCCGGATCGAGCCTCAGGTTCGCGAGGTGCAGCCGAGCGTCCGGGTGGAGAAAGAAAAGCAGGCGACGCTCTTCAGCGAGGCGCCGGATACCGCCTTACCGACGCTGGGTCTGCTCGACGAACCTCGCATCGCGGCCACCGGCTATTCCGCCGAGGCACTGGAAGCCATGTCCCGTCAGGTCGAACTGAAGTTGCGGGACTTCGGCATCGAGGCCGAGGTGGTCGCGGTATTGCCCGGACCGGTCATTACCCGCTTCGAATTGCTGCCGGCTCCCGGGGTCAAAGCCAGTCGTATCACCAATCTGGCGAAAGATCTGGCGCGCTCGCTGTCCACCGTCAGCGTCCGCGTGGTGGAAGTTATCCCCGGCAAATCGGTGGTGGGTCTGGAAATTCCCAACGAGCGCCGCGAGGTCGTCAGCCTCTCCGAGATTCTCAAGTCCCGCGAATACGAAGAGAGCACCTCGCCGCTTACCTTGGCGCTTGGCAAGGACATCGCCGGCAAGCCCTCGGTGGTCGATTTGGCCAAGATGCCGCACCTGCTAGTGGCGGGTACCACGGGCTCCGGCAAGTCGGTCGCGCTCAACGCGATGATTCTCAGCCTGCTCTACAAGGCCACCGCGAACGACGTCCGACTCATCATGATCGACCCCAAAATGCTGGAACTGTCCGTCTACGAAGGGATCCCCAGCCTGCTGGCGCCGGTCGTGACCGACATGAAAGAAGCCGCCAACGCGCTGCGCTGGTGTGTGGGCGAAATGGAGCGGCGCTACAAGCTGATGTCGATGCTGGGCGTGCGCAATCTGGCCGGCTACAACCGCAAGGTGCAGGACGCCATCGACGCCGGTCAGCCGCTGTTGGACCCGCTGTTCAAACGGCGCAACGACAGCGATTCCCCGCAGCCGCTCGCCACCCTGCCGTGCATCGTGGTGGTGGTCGACGAACTCGCCGACATGATGATGACGGTCGGCAAAAAGGTAGAAGAACTCATCGCGCGTCTGGCGCAGAAGGCCCGCGCCGCCGGCATCCATCTCATTCTGGCCACCCAGCGCCCGTCAGTGGACGTCATTACGGGCCTGATTAAGGCCAACATCCCCACCCGCATGGCGTTTCAGGTGTCTTCTCGGGTCGACTCCCGCACCATCCTCGACCAGATTGGCGCCGAGAGCCTGCTCGGCCACGGCGATATGCTCTACCTGCCGCCGGGCACCTCTTCCCCGCAGCGCGTACACGGGGCGTTTGTGTCGGATCAGGAAGTGCACAAGGTGGTGGAAGAGCTCCGCGCCTTGGGCGCGCCTGAGTACATCGACGAAATCGTCAATGCGCCGCTGGATGGCATGGAAGAGGGTGCCGGTTTTGATGGCGCCGGCGAGTCCGGTGGCGAGCAGGACGAACTCTACGATCAGGCGGTGCGCATCGTGACCGAGAGCCGCCGTGCGTCCATCTCCGGCGTGCAGCGCCGCTTGAAGATTGGTTACAACCGGGCGGCCCGCATCATGGAAGACATGGAGCGCGCCGGGGTGGTGGGCGAACTGCAATCCAACGGCAGCCGCGAAGTGCTGGCACCGCCGCCGCCGCCGAGAGATTAAGCCCGGTGCGTGTTCTGTGTCTGATTCTGGCGCTGTGCGCCCCGCTGGCCGTCACCGCCGGCGACTCGGCCAGCGCCCAGTTACGCCATTTCCTGAGCGACGTGCGCGGCTTCGACGCCAACTTTGAACAACAGCTATTTGATGAGCGCGGCGCATCGGTCGAAACCGCCAAAGGCAAAGTCTCGATTGCGAGGCCCGGGCGCTTTGACTGGGATTATCAGACCCCCTACCAGCAGCGCATCGTCTCCGATGGCAAAACGCTCTGGATTTACGACGCCGATCTGGCGCAGGTGACGGTGAATCCGGTCACGCCGGGCGCCACCGATTCCCCGGCACGCTTGCTGGGTGACGACTTCGACCTCGATACGCACTTCACTGTCACCGATCTCCCGCCCGAGCAGGCGGTTGACTGGCTTACGCTCGCCCCCAAAACGCCGCGTCAGCAGTTCACCGAGGTCAAAATCGGCTTCCAGAAAGGCGAATTGACGGTGATGCGGCTGAAAGACAATCTCGGTCAGACCACGGAAATCCGCTTCTCCGCCATCGCCCGCAATCCGGCAGTGACGCCGGCGCGTTTCAACTTCGAGCCCCCCGCCGGCGTGGACGTCATCCACGGAACTGGCGGCTGAGCGGCATCGCTCAGGCGTAGCGGCGCGCGCCATGACCGACGTTCGTCCGCTTGCCGATCGCCTGCGCCCGCAGCGCATCGAGGAGGTTGTGGGTCAGCCGCAGGTGCTGGGTGAGGGCAAGCCGCTGCGACGCGCGCTCGAAGCCGGGCAAATCCATTCGCTGGTGTTATGGGGCCCCCCCGGCACCGGCAAAACCACTATCGCCCAATTGATTGCCAGACGCGTCGACGCCCATTTTGTGTCGGTGTCTGCGGTGCTCAGCGGCGTGAAAGAAATCCGCGCCGCCATTGAAGAGGCGCGCCAGATGGCGGCTCAGGCAGGTCGGCGCACGGTGGTGTTTGTGGACGAAGTGCATCGCTTCAACAAATCCCAGCAAGACGCCTTCCTGCCGCATATCGAAGACGGCACGATTACTTTTGTTGGCGCCACCACCGAAAACCCCGCTTTCGAACTCAATAACGCTTTGCTCTCGCGCCTGCGGGTCTACGTGCTGCGCTCGCTGGACAGCGAGGCTATTGTGGAGTTGCTGGCGCGCGCAGTGGCCGTGTTGGAGGAAGAGGGCGCTTTGACCATCCTGCCCGAGGCGCTCGTGGCGCTGGCGGTGGCGGCGGATGGCGACGCTCGCCGCGCGCTCAATTTGCTGGAACTTGCGGTGGGGCATGGTGTGGGAGAAGTCATCGACCGTGACTTTATCGAAGCCTTTGTCGGCGGTGCCGGCATGCGGCGCTTCGACAAGGGCGGTGACGCTTTTTACGACCAGATTTCTGCTTTGCATAAGTCGGTGCGCGGCACCGATCCGGACGGCGCGCTGTATTGGTATGCACGCATGCTCGACGGCGGCTGCGATCCGCTCTACATCGCGCGCCGCGTGGTGCGGATGGCGACCGAAGACATCGGCATCGCGGACCCTCGGGCGATGCAAATTGCCCTCGACGCCTGGGATACTTTTGAGCGTCTCGGCGCCCCGGAAGGCGAGCTCGCGATCGCGCAGGCGGTGGTTTACTGCGCGGTTGCCGCCAAGAGCAACTCGGTCTACGCCGGTTTGAAGAAGGCTCGTGCCGACATCGAAGCCTCCGGCTCCCTGCCCGTGCCGGACCATCTGCGTAATGCGCCGACCGCGCTGGCCCGGGCCATGGGCCACGGTCGCGAATATCGCTACGACCACGACGAAGCCGGCGGGTTTGCCGGTGGGCAGACCTATCTGCCGCCGGAACTGGCCGGTCGTCGGTATTACGAGCCGGTAGAGCGGGGCCTGGAGATCAAAATCGCCGAGAAGCTGCGCTACCTCCGCGGTGGTCGCGGCGCAGACAAAACCGGTGGGGCTTAGGTCGTGACCAGCATTCCGGCCCTGCTTGCGGTGGCCCTTGGCGGCGCGTCCGGCGCGATTGCCCGGTATCTGGTCATGCTTGCCACGGCCAGCTTCACGCGTGGCGGACTGCCCTGGGGCGTGCTGATGGCCAATGTCAGCGGCTGCTTTGCCGCCGGCATGGTGTTTGTGTTGACCAGCGAGCGGCCGGGGGTTGACCCGCTGTGGCGCTTGCTGCTGGCGGTCGGCTTTCTCGGCGCCTTCACTACTTTTTCGGCGTTCTCGGTGGATACGCTGGCGTTGCTGCAAGCCGGTGAGCTGATCCGGGCGCTGCTCAACGTAGCGGCGAATCTGGTGCTGTGTTTGTTGGCCTGTAGCTTGGGCATGCTGCTCGCGCGCACGCTTTGATCGCGACGGGTACTAAAGCGCCGGCGCGGCTCGTTATAATTCTTAACCTCTCAAGCCAACGCGGCCTGTCGCCGCCGAACGGATACCATGCTCGACCCCCAAAGACTGCGCGCCAACCCTGAAGCGGTCGCGCTGGCGCTCGCCGCCCGCGGCTTCCAGCTCGATCTCGAGGCTTATCAATCCTTCGAAACCCGGCGTAAAAAGCTGCAGGTCGAGACCCAGACCCTGCAGGCCGAACGCAACGCCAAGAGCAAATCGATCGGTCAGGCGAAAGCGCGCGGCGAAGACATTGAGCCCTTGCTGGCCTCCGTCGCCGATCTAGGCGATCGCCTTGGCGAATGCGAGCAGGCGCTGGAAGCAGTCCAGCTTGAATTCGAGGATTTTCTGGCCCATGTGCCGAATATCCCGCACGAGTCCGTCCCGGCGGGGATGGGCGAAGCAGACAACGTGGAGGTGCGCCGCTGGGGCACGCCGCGCGAATTCCCCTTCACCCCGCGCGACCACGTCGATCTGGGCGCCCTCCACGGCGAGATCGACTTCGAAGCCGGCGCGATGCTCGCCGCCAGCCGCTTCTCGGTGATGTCCGGCGCGATTGCCCGTATGCACCGCGCGCTCATTCAGTTCATGCTCGATCTCCACACCACCGAGCACGGCTACCGCGAAGTCTATGTGCCCTATCTGGTGAACGAGCGCGCGATGCGCGGCACCGGCCAGTTACCCAAATTCCGCGAAGACCTGTTCGAAATCCCCAAGCAGGGTTTATTCCTGATCCCGACCGCCGAAGTGCCGGTCACCAATCTTGTGCAGGACCAAATTCTCGACCCCGCCACCATGCCCCGGCGCTATGTCTGCCATACGCCGTGTTTCCGGAGCGAAGCCGGTTCCTACGGCCGCGACACGCGCGGCATGATTCGCCAGCATCAGTTCGAGAAAGTGGAAGTGGTGCAAATCGTGCCGGCCAGCGAGTCCTGGGCGGCGCTCGAGCAGCTCACGGCGCATGCCGAAACCGTGCTCCAGCGCTTGGGTCTGCCCTATCGCACGATGGCGCTGTGTACCCGCGATATGGGGTTCTCGGCGGCCAAGACCTATGACCTTGAAGTCTGGTTACCCGGCCAGCAGACCTACCGGGAAATTTCTTCCTGCAGCAACTTCGAAGATTTTCAGGCGCGACGCCTCAAGGCGCGCTGGCGTAATCCGGAAACCGGTAAACCGGAACTGGTGCACACGCTGAACGGCTCCGGCGTGGCGGTCGGGCGGGCCTTGAT
>CANFVX010000173.1 GCA_947450495.1 Gammaproteobacteria bacterium | reverse complement strand
GAAACAGGCTTTCCGATGGTGGACGCCGGCATGCGGGAACTCTGGCAAACGGGCTCGATGCACAACCGGGTGCGAATGATTGTGGCGTCGTTTCTCACCAAGGACCTCGGCGTGCATTGGCGGCGCGGCGCGCAATGGTTTTGGGACACTCTGGTGGATGCGAATCTGGCGAACAACACGCTGGGCTGGCAGTGGACTGCGGGCTGCGGCGCGGATGCGGCACCGTATTTTCGTGTGTTCAATCCCATCACCCAGAGCCAGAAATTTGATCCGGACGGTGCCTATCTCGCGCGCTGGCTACCCGAACTGGCCAGGCTATCGCCCGCCGATCGGCACGCGCCCTGGCTGGCGTCGCCGCTGGTCTTGAAGGCTGCCGGCTTTGAACTCGGGCGTGACTATCCGGCGCCCATGCTGGACCACGCGGCGGCTCGGCTGGCGGCCCTGGCAAGGCTCGAACAGAGCAAACGATGACGCGCGTTCTGGGCGGGCTGTGGCTGGCGCTGTGGTGCGGGATGGTGGTGGCCCAGACTGGCCCGCGCTGGCCCGTGCTGCTGGAACGTCCGGACCACTCAAACGTGACTTTGACCCTGGAAGTCGCCGCAACGCCGGCGGCGCGCCAGCAGGGTTTAATGGGGCGCAAGGCACTCGCCACGGGCCAAGGCATGCTGTTCGACTTTGGTCGCAATCAGGCCCTGGTGATGTGGATGAAGAACACGCTCATCCCGCTCGACATGATTTTCATTAGCGACGAACGCGAGGTCACGCAACTGGTGACCCACACCACGCCTTTGTCCGAGGCGTTTATTTACGCCAGACAGCCCTCGCGCTACGTGATTGAAGTGGCCGCCGGCGAGGCGGCCAGACTGCGGATTGAACCGGGCATGCGGCTGCGGTTGCCGGCGGGGCTGCCGGCGCCTTCCCCTTGAGGGCGGTTATTGAGCGCGCTGCAAACCTCCGTCGTTTGCGCCTTACAGGCGCTGGCGAAACCAGTCTGGCACGGATGGATCGGGGAAGACGTCGTAATGGTCGTAGGGCTTTATATCGATCACCGGCGTGCCATTGAAGGCATCCAGCCGGCGCACTTCCAGCGTGTTGCCGCGGCGGGCGATTAAATCGACAACGGCAAGCCCGATGGGGTTTGGATGCGCGCGCCCTCGCGACGCCAGCACGCCGGTCAGCGGCAACTCGGGGTTGCCCCGCGGATGCGTCAGCCAGCTTTCCAGCGGCCGCGCCCGGTGCATCCAGAACAGCACGATCAGCTGCGAATAAGCCTCGATGCCGGTGAGGGCTTCCGCATAGTGCGGATGGATTTCAATCTGGCTCACCAACTGGCGACGGCTCCTGGCGATGTCATCGTCGGCCACCGCGGTGATGACCTGTCCAATGACGGCGAGATCGACGGGCAGCGTAGCGGGGGCTGAAGCTGAAGACATGGCGGAACCTCGGTTGAACAGCGGGAAACGTCTACGGTCAGTGGCCTGCTGCTCGCCGTCAAGTGCTGGCTCGTATGGCGTGGGGCGGATAGTCTGGTCGCCATGTCCACCGACCGTTTCCATCCCGCAGTCGCAAGCTGGTTTGGCGCCACTTTTGGTGAGCCAACGGCGTGTCAGTCGCGCGCCTGGCAGGCCATCGCCGCGGGTGAAAACGCGCTGGTCGCAGCGCCTACGGGTTCGGGTAAAACCCTGGCGGCGTTTCTGGCCGCGCTTGATGCGCTGGTGCGCGATGGCCTGCAGGGTGGATTGCCCGAGTCGACCTGCATCGTTTACGTCTCGCCCCTCAAAGCCCTGAGCAACGACATCCAGCGCAATCTGGAAGCGCCGCTGGCCGGGATCAGCGCGGCCCTGCAAGCGGCGGGCGATCCGGCCGTCAGTTTGCGCACCGCGGTGCGCACCGGTGACACCCCGGCGGCCGCGCGCGGGCTGATGCGGCGGCTGCCGCCGCATGTGCTGGTGACCACCCCCGAATCGCTTTACGTCTTGCTCACCAGCGAAGGCGGCCGCGACATGCTGAGCCATGTGCGCATGGTGATCGTGGATGAAATCCACGCGCTGGCCGGCAACAAGCGCGGCGCGCATCTCAGTCTGACGCTGGAACGTCTGGCGGCGCTCACCCCCGTGCCCCCGCAGCGGGTGGGTCTGTCGGCCACGCAGCGTCCGCTGGAAGACATCGCGCGTTTTCTCGTGGGCCGCGATGCGCCCTGCACGGTGATCGATGAAGGCCACATGCGCGAGCGCGAGCTGGTGATCGAAATGCCGCCGGCGCCGCTGGAAGCCGTGCTGTCGGCGGAATCTTCGGCGGATATCTATGACCGGATGGCGGCGCTGATTCGCGACCATCGCACCACGCTGGTGTTCGTCAACACCCGACGCCTGGCGGAGCGCGTGGCGAAGGCGTTGACCGATCGCTTGGGGGAAGACGCCGTCAGCTCGCATCACGGCAGCATGTCGCGTGAACGGCGCCTGCTCGCGGAGCAGCGCCTGAAGGGCGGGGAACTCAAGGCGCTGGTGGCCACCGCGTCGCTGGAACTCGGGATCGATATTGGCGAGGTGGATCTCGTCTGCCAGCTGGGCTCCACGCGCACGCTCTCGATGTTCCTGCAACGCGTCGGGCGATCCGGTCATCGCATCGGCGCCATCGCCAAGGGCCGACTGTTTCCGCAGACCCGCGACGAGCTGGTGGAATGCGCCGCGCTGCTCGACATGACCCGGCGCGGCGAACTCGACTGCATCACGGTGGCCGGGCCGGCGCTCGATGTGCTTGCCCAGCAAATTGTGGCCGAAGTGGCCTCGCGCGACTGGGAACTTGATGCGCTCTACGCGCTATGTTGCCGCGCCTGGTCTTATCGCGAGCTCGCCCGTGCGCAGTTCGACGCCGTGGTCGCCATGCTGGGCGAAGGCTACAGCTTTGCGCACGGTCGGCGCGGCGCGTGGCTGCATGTGGACGGCGTGAACGGCATGGCAAGACCCCGGCGCGGTGCGCGGCTGACCGCGCTCACCTGTGGCGGCGCGATCCCCGATACCGCCGACTACGACGTCGTGGCCGAACCGCAAGGGCATATCGTCGGCACCGTGAATGAAGACTTCGCCATTGACAGCATGCCCGGCAATGTCTTTCAACTGGGCAACACCGCCTGGCGTGTATTGCGGGTGGAAAGTTCGGCCCTGCGGGTGGCCGATGCCGCCGGGCAGCCGCCGAATATCCCGTTCTGGTTTGGTGAGGCGCCGGCCCGCAGCACCGAGATGTCTCACGCCGTCTCGCGGGTGCGCGATGAATTCGCCCAACGGATCGATACCGCAGATGGCGACCCGCGCCCGATGCTGGAAGCCTGGCTGTGCTTGGAGTTGGGCGTTGGCGAGATTGCCGCGCGCCAGCTCTACGACTACCTGCTCGCCGGCTATCGCTCCCTGGCGGCGATGCCCACGCGCTCGCGGCTGGTGCTCGAACGATTCTTCGACGAGTCCGGCGGCATGCAGCTCGTGATTCACTCGCCGCTGGGGGCGCGCATCAATCGCGCGTGGGGGCTGGCCCTGCGCAAGCGGTTCTGCCGCCAGTTCAACTTCGAGTTGCAAGCGGCGGCGGTGGAAGACGCCATCGTGATTTCGCTCGGCGCCGTGCACAGCTTTCCGCTGGCGGATGTCTGGCGCTACCTCAAAGCTGCCAACGTGCGCGATGTGCTGACGCAAGCGCTGCTCGATGCGCCCATGTTCGGGATCCGCTGGCGCTGGGTGGCCGCCTGTGCGCTGGCCATCCAGCGCTTTCGCTATGGCAAGAAAACACCACCGCGTCTGCTGCGCATGCAGGCCGAGGATCTGGTCTCTCTGGTGTTTCCGGATCAACTGGCCTGCGCCGAGAATCTGCGCGGTCGCCGCGAAATTCCCGATCATCCCTTGGTGCGGCAGGCGGTAGATGACTGCCTGCACGAGGCCATGGACATTGCGGGATTAGAGACCTTGCTGGCGCAGATGGAAGCCGGCGAACTGGAACTGGTGTGTCGCGATCAGGTCGAGCCTTCGCCGTTCGCGCAGGCCGTGCTGAACGCCAATCCCTATGCCTTTCTGGACGACGCGCCGCTGGAAGAGCGGCGCACGCTTGCCGTGCAGAGCCGGCGCTGGATCGACCCCGATACGGCAAGCAGTTTGGGCGCGCTGGACATGGACGCCATTGCCCGCGTGCGGGCCGAAGTCTGGCCGGCGCCCACGAATGCGGAAGAAGTGCACGACGCGCTGCTGGTCGCCGGCGTGCTCTCAGCCGCCGAACTGTGCCTTGAAGGGCCGCCGGGGTCGGCCTTCAGGCTGGACGGCTGGCTGCAGGAATTGGCGGCGAGCAACCGGGTGAGCGCGCTGGCAGTGCCGGGCGTAGCCGCCAGCCTGTGGGTCGCCACCGAGCGCTTTGCTGAAATGGCGCTGATTTGGCCGTTTCATCGGGTGGAGCAGGGCCCTGGCGCGCGCCAACTGCAACTGGCAGCGGCACCCGCTAGCCGCGAAGACGCGCTCCGCGAACTGGTGCGCGGTCGTCTGGCGATCAGTGGGCCGCTGTGTGCGGCGAGTCTCGCGCAGGCTTGGGGCTTGCCGGTGGGTGAGCTTGAGATGGCGCTGGCGCGCCTTGAGCAGGAAGGCTCGGTGTTGCGTGGCCGATTTACCGGCGCTGGCGCAGAGGAGTGGTGCGAGCGTCGGCTGCTGGCGCGGATTCACCGCTACACGCTCAATCGCCTGCGGGCCGAGATCGAGCCCGTGCCGGCAGCGGCTTACATGCGTTTTCTGCTTGAGTGGCAATACCTCACTCCGGGCTCGCGCGTGGAAGGCGTGGCAGCGACTGGCAAGGTCGTTGAGATGCTGGCCGGCTTTGAAGCACCGGCCGGGATTTGGGAGTCAGCGCTGCTCGGCGCGCGCGTCAGCGACTACTCGGGGGATTACCTCGACCAACTGCTGGCGGGCGGGCGCTGCACCTGGGCGCGCTTGAGTCCCAAGGCCGATCACGGCGGGCGCAGCGTGGGGCCGCTCAAGTCGACGCCGCTGGCCATTCTGCCGCGCCGACAGCTGGTCGACTGGTTGAGCATTGCTCCGGATTGCGGGCAACAACCCGGCGGGGTCGCCCAGCGCGTACTCGAGTATCTCGCGCGCAATGGCGCCTCGTTTTTCGAAGATATCGCGGCCGACAACGGTTTGCTTCGCACCCAAACCGAGGAAGCGCTGGGCGAACTGGCGAGCCTCGGGCGCGTCACCTGCGACAGCTTTGCCGGCATGCGCGCGCTGCTGTTGCCCTCTGGCAAGCGGCGCCCCTTGAATGCCACCCGTCGCAGCCGGGCGCCGACCGCGCTGGAGGACGTCGGGCGCTGGGATTTGGTGCGCGGGCGCCAGAGCACGGCAGCGGTGTCACTCGAGCAAGAACCCGCGAGATTGGAAGCCATCGCGCTCACGCTGGTGAAGCGCTACGGCGTGGTCTTTCGACGGATGCTGGAGCGCGAGTCCTTGTTGCCGCCCTGGCGGGATTTGCTACGGGCGTTTCGTCGCCTTGAAGCGCGCGGCGAGTTGCGCGGTGGCCGCTTCGTGGCGGGATTTTCGGGCGAGCAGTTTGCCGCGCCGTCGGCGATTGAAGCCTTGCGGGCGGCCCGGGAGGCCGAAGGCAAACGTCAGTTCGTGTGCGTGCATGCGGCGGACCCCGCCAATCTCGCCGGGATTGTGTTGCCCGGGCTGCGGATCCCGGCCACGTTCAGTAACCGGCTGGTGCTGCTGGACGGCGAGGTCATCGCGGTTCAGCTGGGTGACGAGGTGAAGTTCCTGCGTTCTTTTAGCGTTGAAGACCAAATTCGGGCCCGGACGGCGCTGACCGGGGCCCGGCCGGCGCGCGCTGCCCGAGGCCGCATGCGGCTGCGCTAATCGAAGATGAAAATCGTCATCGCGCCGGATTCGTTCAAGGAAAGTCTGACCGCCAAACAAGCTGCGGCCGCCATCGCGACCGGCCTGCGGCGCGCATTGCCCGATGCGGAATTTGTTCAGGTGCCGCTGGCGGATGGGGGAGAGGGCACGGTCGAAGCCTTGCTCGCGGCGGTGGGCGGTCGCCGGATCATTTCCCGCGTGACGGGGCCGTTGAAAGCGCCGGTCAGTGCCACCTGGGGATTGCTGAAAGACGGGACCGCAGTGATCGAAATGGCCGCCGCTTCCGGGCTCATGCTGGTGCCGCCGGACCAGCGTAATCCGTTGCGGACCACAAGTTATGGTACCGGCGAGTTGATTCGTCTTGCGCTGGCGCGCGGCGCGCGGCGGATTCTGCTCGGAATTGGTGGGTCGGCGACCAATGACGCGGGCGCCGGCATGGCACAAGCCTTGGGCGTCCAGTTCCGGGACCCGCGGGGACGAACCCTGCGGGCGCCATTGCGCGGCGGGGATTTGGCCAAAGTGGCGGATATCGTGGTTGCTGGTCGGGACCCGCGACTCACTGAGACGACGCTGCTTGTCGCCTGCGATGTCACCAATCCCCTGGTGGGGCCGCGCGGGGCCTCGGCGATTTATGGTCCCCAAAAGGGGGCGACTCCGGCGCAGATACGCGCGCTCGAGCAGCACTTGCGGACCTTTGGTCGCCTGGCCAGCCGGCGCTGCGGCAAGCCGTTGTTGCGTCTGCCGGGGGGCGGCGCGGCCGGTGGGCTGGGTGCCGGGCTGGTCGCCTTTGCCGGAGGACAGTTGGTCAGCGGCGCCCAGACCGTGATGACGCTCGCGCAGCTTGAGCGGCACCTGCAGGGCGCTGATCTGGTGGTCACCGGCGAGGGCAAACTTGACGCGCAGACCCGCTTCGGCAAAACCCCCGCGAGCGTTGCCGAACTCGCCCAGCGCATGGGGATTCCCGTAGTCGGTTTGGCTGGGATGCTTTCATGTGACGCTAACGTCAATCATTCATTCGGCTTCGATGCCTTGTTGTCGGCCGTGGCGGCGCCTGAAAATCCCGCTTCGGCGTTGCGCAATGCGCGCCGAAATCTGATTGCCGCCGCGGAACGCCTGGGCCATTGGCTGCTGCTGGCGCAGCGCTTGCCGAAGCGCTGAGCACCGCGCTCGACGCCCATCAAGGCAGGCTCAGACCTGAGTTGGCTTCGCGCGTTTACTCAGAAAAAATTCCCATATAGGAAAATTCCTCTTGTAGACTCACAGAACAAGGTTTTTTTCCGGATCAGGAAAAAAGCTGTTTGAAAAATCTTTCAGCAGGTCATTCAGTGAATTCAGACGTTATTTCTGGCTTGGATCAGCTTGCTCGTCAGGTGCGACGCCAGCGCAGGCTGAGCCAGTTGACCCAAACCGAACTGGCGGGACTGGCTGGCGTTGGTCTGCGGTTTGTGTCTGATCTTGAGAATGCAAAGCCG
>CANFVX010000172.1 GCA_947450495.1 Gammaproteobacteria bacterium | reverse complement strand
ACCGATCGGGTTGCCGCCAGCAAGGGAGCGCGGTGGGTGCGCGGCAGGTCCTGATAGTCGGTCATGGCGATGTATTGCTGCTCGAGCAAAGCGTTCGCCACCTCCCGCCGCCCTGTCGGTAAGGCCTCGGTAGTCGCAATCAGGGCCTGCACGGTTTCCTGCCAGGCGCTCAGCGCGGTGGCTGCCGACGCAGTCTTGCCTGCCTTGAGCATCGCTTCTGCCTCCGCGAGTTTTTCCCGCGCAATCGCGTCGGCCAGCGTCGATCGCCCAGGCATTTCAGTCAGCGCGAGTGCAGCGCGCTCCTGCCAGCGATCGGCCGGGTACCAGGGCGAGTCCGGTGTGGTGCCCGCCGGCGGCAGCCAGGCGATGCCCGCAAACGCATTGAGCAGACCGTGACCGGCCCACAGCGGAGATGCCCAGCTCAGCAATGCGAGAGCGACCGCGACCCGCTTCACGGCGGGGCAGGATTCACATTCAGCATGAAACGAAACACCACGGGTTCGCCGCCGGGCGCCAGCTGACAGAACATGACCCACGTGCCTGCGCTGGGGAAATTGAAACGCATGGGCACCGAGGGTCCGGGGAAGACGCGCTGCGCGGGTTTGGCAGACATCGCCAGCATCATGGCCGCGGTCTCTGCGGCGGACATTTGGTGGCCCTGCATCTGTTCCCTCATTGCCGCCATCTCGGGGGTATCGCTGTGGGTATGCGCGAACGCGCGGAGATCCATGCGCCAGAGTGCTGCGTGAACTTCCGAGCCCAGCCAGAGTTGCAGATCCTGCACCGGCTCGCCCCCGCGAGTGAGGTTGAGTTGGAGCGCGACTTCCCGGCCTGCAGTGAGCGGTTCCGGCGTGACGGCAAGGGTGGCGGTGTAGGCGCCTACCGTCTGGCTGCGCGCCAGATCGAGCACCTGCGGCAGGCTGGATGGCGGCTCGCCCACGTCGATATCGAAAGACTTGAACCAGCTGCGGTTGCGATGAGTGAACTCGGTCTGCACCCGGTAGCGCCCGCCTTTGGGAAACGTGTAATCGAAACTGAAGCGCCCGGCGGCCAAATCTTCGGCGCTCAGCGGCCGGCTGTCTTCCTGGTGCAGATGGGCGAAGCTGCTGAAATCCCTCGCCACAATGAAGGTATGCAAGCGTCGCTCGTGGACCACCTGCAGATCGGTGACGGGTCGCGCCGTCGCGCTTTCCAGCAGCTGAAAGTCGAGGCGGGCGGGCTGTGCCGGCAACGGTGCCACCGGCTGCAAGCGTAACTGGAGATCATAGGGGCCGGCCGGCTCTCCGCTGAGCGGCGGCGGTGCCGGGGGCGCCGGCCGTTCGCAGGCACTGAGCGCGAGGCTCATGCCCAGCGCGAGTGCCAGACGCGCCAGTGCCCGCGCCTTCACGGCTGTCTCATGGGGTTGAGGAGCGCGCGCTTTCAAACACCAGACGACCGGCCGCTTCCTGCGCATCCACCCGGGCGCGCAACGCGGGGTCGAGTGTGAACTTGCGGAGTTCCGGGAAGCGTCCTTCGTAGAGTTCCGGCCGCAGGTAATACTGCTCGGGGTCATCGATCAGGGTCTGCGAACGCACCGGTTCTACCAACCACTGACGGCGCATGAATTCCGGTGTGAACATCATTCCGGCCTGCTCGGCGGTCCACTCGCGTGGCTGGTGTCCGTCGTGCACGCTGTAACTCAGTAGGTCCTGCTCCAGAAACCAGTAGTTGCTCATGAACGCGGCGTAGCCGAATTCCCCACGGGCCGGGTTCTCCTGTTTGGCGTTTCGCACTTCGACCATCATCAGCTGACCTTTGGCGTCGTATTTCTCCATCCGCAGCGGGTAGAAGTAGTGCTTGTCCAGCCAGAAAATCAGCGTGTGTTCGTTGTAGCCGGGTAGCACCTCATCGCGCACGGTCGCTTTCACCACCCAGCAATCGACGCCGCCGTCGGCACGATAGAACGGATAGGTGTCGCCCATGGGCTTGATATCGGCCGTCTGGGTCTCGACGTAGCCGCGGCCGGGCACGTTGATGAAGAGAGTCGGTCGCGTGTTCGGGAAGCGGACGGTGTGCGCTATCACGTCGGCGCCGACCAGTTCCCAGCTGAATTCCCAGGGGTCACGACCCACCACGTCGTCGAAAGTTTGGGCGTTATCTGGAAAGCGCTGATCGCGCCGCGGCTGCGGTTGTCGGCGCACTTTTCGCAGGCTCGGCGCGTAGACGTAGAACTCCATTTTGGTGGGGTTTTTGACGTCCGTGCGGTAGGGCACCCACAGCTGCTGTTCGGCTTCGGTCTGCGGCGGGAAGGTGCTGTAGATCAGCCAGCGCGAATAGACCTGACCGGCCGGCAGATCGTGCATGTACGACTCGAAGCCCGGTTTGACGTTCTGGTGGATGTAGGTCACCCCGGCGCCCTGGCTGATGTAGCCCGAACTGGTAATGACGCCGAACACGTCGACCAGACTGTGCGGCCAGCGCGAAATGTGCACGAACTCCGCAGCGCGATAGCCCATTTCTTCGGCGGTATAGGGCGCTTTGAACGGCCATGCTTCGGCCGGCAGATAGTCGATTTTCGCGTCTCTGGGCGTGTTGGTAGCGAAATCGAGCTGCGCGCGCTCGTCGTCGGTCAGTTGATCGAGCCCGCGCCAGGTTGGCGCTTCGGCGGCCACGTTGCCGGCAACCGTCATCAGCAGGGCCAGCAGCGCGCCGGCCAACCCGCGACCTACCTGTCGTTCAGAACTCATAGGAAAGCTCCCAGCCCAGGTTGTCCCACTGGTTATATTGCCCGTAGAAGTCGGTTGGCCCGGCGGCGTCGTAGCTGGTGTAAATCAGCTGGCCGGTGACGAACTGCGAAAACTTGTACTTCACCCGCAGCTTGGTTTTTACGCCCTGCCATTCCTGCACCGGGCCACTGATGACCGGAAACACCGTTAGGGCGGCGCTGAGGCGGTCGCGGCTGAAGGCAAAAGGTCGCGAGACGTAGACCAGCGGGATCAGGGTCCACTCGTCGCCGATGCCGCCGCCAAAGCCGTAGCCCTGATTGGGCCGCCAATCGATGGTCTGGTAGTAGGAGGCCTGAAAGATCAATGTGGTGTTGCCGGGCAAGCCGAATTCGCTGGCCACCGCCGCGCGCAGCGTGTCGTGCAGATCGGTGCCGTCGTTCAGCAGGCCGGCGCGTGCTGCGGCCTGCTTGGCGTAGTCCACATAGCGCACATCCTTGGTGTAGAGCGCTTCTACGCGGAACACGGCCGGCAGCGCGCCAAACAGCGGCAGTCGCGGCAAGGTGGTGGCGTAGTCGGCGGTCGCCCCGAAGTGATGAAGCCGCTCGTGCTCGCCCTGCAGTTCCAGTACTCGCTGCCCCCCGAGCAGCGAAGTGCCCAGCACATGGTCGGTGGGATTGCGGTCCCACAGGTAGGCGTAAACAAAGCCGTAGGTCAGCGCGCCCACCGCGCGGTCGAAGCGCATGCCGTATTCGTGGTCGCCAAAATCACCGTCGCGGGGATGACGTACCGGACGGCGGATATCGAGCCCAGGAGGCGGAATCGCTGGTGAATACCAGGGCGAACCGGGCAGCGCCTGCCGATCCTCTTCGAAGCCGAAGATGTAGAGCAGTTGCAGTGAATTGAGTCCGAAATGGAGCGTGGTGTTGACCATCCAAGTTGGCAGCCGCCGCCACTCGTAGTCTTCGCTTTCGAGTTGCACTGCCTCGCGGCGGTCCATCCCGTTGATGATGTCGATGAACTGTCCGTCCATCTTGCCCCACGACACCTGCTGCTTGCCGATCAGCAAATCGAACGAGGGCGCGCGATAGCTCACGTAAACCTCGCGCAGCGTGCGCTCGGCGGTGTTATAGACCTTGGCGGTGCGGTCGAGTTGGTCGGCGTAGAGACCGCGCGAGTCCTGCCAGTCGTAGGCGCCGTCGTACATGCCGTGCACCACGGCATTCACATCGAGCCCCGGTGCCACGTTATAAGCCGCCTTCAGCTCAAGCAGGTTTTGTAACTGCAGGAAGCGGAAATCCTGATTGCGAAAACCTTCGTTGTCCTGCGGGTCGAGCAGGATGTCGGTGGACTGGCGTATATAGCCCTTGAACGAAAGGCGCGGCGAGAGCCGTTCAATCGGCTTGCGGACATAGGTGCCGATCGGGTTGAAGGTCGCCATTGATCGGTCGAACTGCGAGAACGTGTCGTCCAGCAGATCCGCGTTAGCGCCACTACCAAGCAGCGCGCAGGTCAGGATGAAGCCCGCCTGTAGTGAGCGTGTTGTTGAAAGCCTCATGCCGTCTCCCTATGCGTCGCTGCAGGAATGCAGCAGAGTCTTCGGAACCTGCGCGAGCATAGTCGCGCCAGCGGCTAAAATCGAGATAAGCACAGTTGGTGTGCAGACGACGTCCCCCCGCTTTCAGAGAGTTTGGGGTCAGAGTAAAAACTCACTCGCCACTGCGGAGTTTGGGGTCAGAGTAAAAACTCGAAGCAAGAGAGTTTGGGGTCAGAGTAAAAACTCACTCGCCACTGCGGAGTTTGGGGTCAGAGTAAAAATTGAGAGTTTGGGGTCAGAGTAAAAACTCACTCGCCACTGCGGAGTTTGGGGTCAGAGTAAAAATTCAAAGCAACACTTGGGACCAGCGTAAGACCGGGGAGTTTTTACGCTGACCCTAACTGTGTCCTGCTGGGTCACCGGGACGACGACATCACGTCGCACTACTCCGCGCCGGAGTTGGCGGAGTTGCTGGAAGCGGCGAACCGGGTGTGCGAAGGAAGGTCCGGCAAAACTTCGGCACCGGTGGTGCTGAAACAGAATGGCGGTTTGAGCGCCGTGCCAGCGCGTTGAACTTGAAGAAGAATTTGGCGCGCCCAGAGAGACTCGAACTCCCGACCACCTGGTTCGAAGGCCGGGAAGCGCGTCAGGCGCATTTATTTATCAACGACTTGCGACACCTGCCAGTGTGCTAATGAGCGTCAATCACACCCAAATGAACTCGAACATGGCGATGCGTTAGCACACTTTTGGGCACACCCATGTTGCTTCGTCCTGACGCCAGTGTGCGGAAGTTGCGCGAGGCCCCCTATACTTTGGCCAACCCAGTCATTCGTGGATAAAACCGATGATCAACCGTATCACTAGCGATCCCACGATTTGCCATGGCAAGCCTTGCATCCGTGGCCTGCGCTATCCGGTCGAATCAGTGCTGGAATGGCTGGCCGGTGGTATGACCATCGAAGAAATCCTTGCCGATTATGCCGACCTTGAGCGCGACGATATCCTCGCTGCGCTGGCCTATGCCGCGCGCCTCGCGCACGTAAACCGGGCGGAACCGCTCAGCGCGTGAAATTCCTCGTTGATGCGCAGCTGCCGAGGCGGCTTGCCGGCTGGCTAAAGCAGCATGGCCATGACGCCCTCCATACGCTGGACTTGCCGCTCGGGAACCGTACTCCAGATGCTGACGTCGTCTCGTGCGCACTACGCGACGACCGTATTGTCGTGACCAAGGACAGTGACTTCGTCCAAAACTTCCTACTGACCGGACAGCCAGCGCTGCTGCTCATTGCAACGGGGAACATCAGCAACGCTGAACTCGAGCGCTTGCTTCAACGCAATATGCCTGCAATTGAGCGGGCATTTGGTAGCTGCCGTTATCTGGAGATCACGCGCAGCGCGCTGGTTGTTCACGAGTAGGGAGAGACGGCGTCCGCCCCAAGATGCCCGACAGTGCAGCACAGTGCCGAGCCAATCCCCATGAAAATTCCACACCCGGAATCGGGGCGCATCGCTGACAGCTCGTGCCCGACCGATAACACGTGAACGCTTAGTTGTCGTTGGCAGTTTTTTCTATCGATGCTACGGTTCAAGCATGACTACTATCATCAACATAGCGCTCCCCGACAGCCTGAAAGCGTTTGTGGACCAGCGGGTGAAGGCTCGCGGCTACGATTCGCATAGCGAATATCTGCGCGATCTCGTGCGCAAGGATGAAGTCGAAGCGGCGAAAGACGCGTTTCGCGCATTGGTGGCTGCAGGGCTGGCGTCGCCGTCCGGTCGGGAGTGGGGCGAATTCAAGGCTGAGCTGGTAGCCCGCGCGGAGCAACATCGCGCCACGCGCCAGCTTCCGCAACGAGAGGCATGAAGCCCCGGGCCCTGCGCCAGATTGCCGAGACCGATATCGAAAACGCCTTTGCGTATTACCTGAACGATGCTGGCCCCGATACCGCATTGCGCTTCCTGCACGACGTCGAAACGGCTTTGATGCACATTGAGCAAAACCCCGGCACGGGTTCGCCACGCTACGGCGAATTGTGTGAGGTACCGGGATTGCGCTTGTGGATGCTCAGCCGTTTTCCGTATGCGCTGCTCTCCGTTGAGCAGGCGGCATACTCGGATGTGTTACGCGTTCTTCATCAACACTCAGATATCCCGGCGCAATTGGCTGATTCGTATTAAGAGTCCGCTCAATCAGCACTGAGCGGCGTGCGTGAATTCCCGCAACGTCCGGCCAGCCTCAGAGCGGCAATAGGATCCATTGAGAATGACTCTGACCCCAAATCTCAGCTTCGAGGATCGTCAGGACTTGCTGGGGCATCGTTCGGGGCGAATCACGACGCACTACTCGGGGGCCGAGTTGGCGAACCTCATCGAGGCAGCCAACAAAGTGTGTGGAGAAAACTTCCGCAAAATCCCCACACTGGTCTTGCTGAAGCAGAATGCCTCCGCTGGGGCCGCGATGGCGCGTTGATTTTTCGAAAGAATTTGGCGCGCCCAGAGAGACTCGAACTCCCGACCACCTGGTTCGAAGCCAGGTACTCTATCCAACTGAGCTATAGGCGCGTGAGTATCGATTGTGCCCGCTTGCGCGCGCTCACGCGAGGAGGATGTGACAGCAGCCAGCGAAGGCTGCTGTCACAGGCGATCAGGACTGTTTGATCTGTGGGCGCGAACGGCTGGCGGCACCCACCAGACCGAGCGCGGAGCCCATCAGCCACAGGGCGGCGGGCACCGGGACTGGCGCGGGGACCGTCGCCGGGGCGACAGTGATCTGGCCGGAGTACAAGCCACCGGCGACACCGGTCACGAGGCCGCGGATTTCCAGCACATAGCTGCCGGCGCCCACAACGGTTTCTGGCAGGGAAGCCACGGTGCCGCTAAAGGTGCCGGCGCTGATGGGGGCGCTCCAGGACTGAATCACGCCACCCGCCGGCGCACCTAGCGTTGGGGTGTTGCCGCTGTAGAGGCGAATCTGCAGCTGGTCGATGTTGAACAAGCTGCCGAAGCTGAAGCTTGTCGCGATCGCGGCGGCAGTGCCGTCTGGCACGCTCAGCAGATAGTCGTCATAGAAGTTGTAGCTGGCGGCAGAGGCCGGCGGGGCGAGCAGATT
>CANFVX010000171.1 GCA_947450495.1 Gammaproteobacteria bacterium | reverse complement strand
CTTTGCTCAAGCCTCTGCTCAAGCCTTTGCTCAAGCCTTTGCTCAAGCCTTTGCTCAAGCCTTTGCTCAAGCCTTTGCTCAAGCCTTTGCTCAAGCCTTTGCTCGAGCCTTTGCTCGAGCCTTTGCTCAAGCCTTTGCTCAAGCCTTTGCTCAGCAAGATGCAAGCGCTTGATTTCTAATCCCAGTTGGTTCGAGGCATCGGCGTACGGATCAAATTTCCGAAATAGACTCTTGACCCAACGTCCAACCTTCAGAAGCGCAGGGCTATTTCGTTCCGCCCACAAAGCGAGCTGATTTGCGGCGCTTGCATGTTGGAGAGTAGAACGTGGGCCAGACTCAGATCGGTCAGATCTGCTCCGTCGAGCGCTCGGGAGAAACAGCTTCGTCGTCGTACATTGTTCGAAAGCCTTTCTTAAGGCAGCAAGTCCTGGGTCTTCCAGAAACGCCAGCAAGTTACCCCAAGCGTCTTCAGGCACTTCCGCGTCCCGGTAACGAATCACTCTTCGCCACTGATGCTTGATGCCATAGCGCACGATCGGATGCCATTCGCTGACATACACGGTGTATCCCTGCGCCACCAGATCGTCTGCCAAATCGGAGTAGCGATACCCCAAGGGCAGGGTCTTGGAATCTTCAAACTCGCACTCGATGACTGCGGGTTTCAGGCTTGCCCAAGGCACGCCGTTGAGCACTTTCCGTTCGTATCCCTCAACGTCAATTTTGAGAAAGTCGATGTTGCTCAGCCCCAACTCGCTCACAACGGCGGTGAGCGTGGTGATGTCGACCAATCCCGATTCCCGGTGCGTACTGAGAAATGGATTGAGGCCGCTGACCCCGGTGCTTTCTTCCGAGGCAAAAAAGGGTATGCCACGTTGTTCGATATCGCTCAGCCCACGCGGGTCTATCCTCACCAGCGCCTGTCCATTGAACCGCACCTCCAGTTTCTCGCGATTGCTGGCATCCGGTTCAAAACAATAAATGCGCCAGCCGAGCTGGTGGAAGTACTTGGCTGAAGTGCCGAAGTGCGCGCCGACGTCCACCATCACCCATTCCGCACCGGTCTTCTCTTTTTGGAGAAAGGCCACCACGCCGGTCTCATCCACATGCGCTTCCTGCGCGCGGCTATAGCCGGGTAACGTTGCCGGAGCCTGCGCCGCCTTGCTTAACTGGGTCATAAATGCGCTTTGCTTGTCTGTGAGGTTGTGGTGATTAAAAGTATAGGCTTGGGCTTTCAGGGCAAGTTCAAAACGCTCGAATGGCGAAGCCATTAGCTTGCTAATGGCGCGACAGATTGCCGAAACATCTGGGTCAGTGACTGTGATGGCACAGTCTGCCGCCGTCAGTAAATCGATCGTGGCCACTTCGCGCGGCCCGTGGCCGAGCACTACCGCGCCGCTTGCCAGGCATTCCGGCAGTTTGTTGGCGATCGAGTACTGAATGTAGCGAACCGAACTGCTATCAAAGTTGTACGCAATTACCACCACATCCGCTGCGGCAAGCCACGCGCGATATTCTTCCGGCGCCCTCTCATTGGTGGTAATGACCACATTGCGCCATCCGGCCAAAAGCGCGTTAGCCCGTCCTAACCACTGTGGCCTTGTGTTGATTTCAAACACGAGATCCGCGCCCTGAGCGGCCAGCTGATCTACCGCCTCAGCGATACGCGCAATGCTCGCGAGGGTCATGTTTTCAGCGAGCGACCCGGCATACCGCAGGCTGAAAGTATGAGGTGGACGCGGGCTGGGCCTGGACCATTGCTCAGGTTTTATTGCGTTCGCGAAGGGCAGGAATTCATACCCGTAACGCTCGCTAAAAGCGGCGGACATGGCGCTTCCGATACTCAAGCGGCAAGCCGCGCTCGCCAACAACTCGCGCCAGTCGCCATCCATGATTGAATACTGAGCGGGATCATCAACCTCCAGCTGTTTCAGCCAGTCGTCCATAATCCAGACCACCGAGGGACAGGAAAGACGCCGTAACGCACCCATCGCGAACTGATGGAACTCGAGCCGATTCGGTACGGGACGGTACAACACCAACTGCGGGTCGAAGGCGTCGATTGCGGCACTTAAACCAGCTCGGGAACTCCCCGCCAGCTTATCCGTAGCCCCGTCCAGCTTTAGCGCATTGCCTTGCCAATGCACCTGAAGCAGGCGGTCCTTTGGCCATTGTTCGAACAGCGCGCTTTTTACTTCACCTGTTGCTGAACCGTCGCCCACTCGAGTGAAATCAATCAGCAACAGACGCGGCGTACTTTCGATAACGCGCTGAAGTTCCTCGCCGTCACCAGTCGAGGCGACCGTTTCCTTGAGTCGCTCGGCGTCTAGTTCATCAGGCGTTCGGGCGTTCGGGAACAAGTCACCAAACGCACGCCGTTCAAAGACCTCAAGCCGTCCTCCAACGGTAGCGTTGTAAATCGCCGCCCCGTTCGCATCCACCACCCGCCGCGCTTGCTGGTAGGCCTCCACCATTTTGTTGACCTGAGGGTCATGCCAGCGAAAGCCTTTGCCAAAGTAGTCGGGATGAAAGTGATTCTTGTCATCCGACTTCATGTCGAGTACGCCCACGCCATAGTCCTTGCTCTGTTCGACGTCCTTGGGCAGTTCGTAATCGGCATCAACCCCAATGAGGTAGATTTCCTTAAAGCCGAGATAGAACGCCAGCTGGAGGCAGGTAAAAGTGACCGTGCATCCTGCATAGGTGATTTCAGCGGCGTCCGTCGAAAAATCAAAACCGTGCGGGTAACTGATGCGGGGGCGATGGTTGAAAAACAGGGTGTCGTCGCCTTCTTCAAGGCAGTACGCCAGATAGATTGGGAACAGCTTGCGCGGCCCTTTGAAAGCGTTAATCCACTCGCGCCGGTCTTCTGCTACCAGATGGTCCTCGACCACGTAAAAAGTTGGGGTCCAATGGAGATCCCGAGCTTTCAGGAAGAAGCCGTTTACCGCAAACGTCACCTCATCCTTGAGGACTTCCAGATCTGTGCGATTGAGGCTCGGTCCATTGCCAATGACGAAGCAACGGTCCCGGTCTTTGAATTCTTCACGCAAGGCGCGCAACTGCGGCTGATAGAGAGAGGCGAAGCGCTCGTCATAAATTGCCTTGACGCGCTGCACCCCGCGCAGCCGAGCGGCCGGAGACATCCGGTCGGTGGGCAAAAAAATCGGCGAATTGGTCGGCAATTTCCGAACAATCCCGCGGTATTCGCGCTCGATGTCGGCGTCAGACATGGCGCCATCGGAGGATGAATTTTTCAAGCAGAAAACCTACGAACGTTTACTGGATGGAAGGTCAACGGATTGGTCGATGCAGAACGTTTCAAAACTCCGACCACAATCGCCTCTCAGGAAGACCAAGCGCTTGGCCCAGCGAACACGTTTCAAAAACAGTCAGGGCGGACTCATCCGTCGCATTAACGACTCGGCGCCCCGCCTGAATGTAAACCTCTTTAGCCCGAGCATAACCCACTTCCGAAGCCGCCAAATCCGGCAAATTCCAGGTAGTACCCGGCCCGAAATACGCCGGGTGAAAGTGATTGGCGTCCGCCTCTTGCTGCTGAACCACCGCATGCGCCGGGCCCTGACTGGCGAATCGATGGTCGATGCCGAGTAGCACCACATCTGTGAAGCCAAAATAAAATGCGAACTGCAAAGCAGCTAGTGTCACAGTGGCTCCCGGCGCAATCCCCGCGCAGGCGTCGGTAGAAAAGGCGTCGTCCCAGCGCACCTCAAAAAAGATCGCGTTGGGCACATCGCGAAAATAGTGGCGGTGACGCCAGGGCAAGAACAGGGGACAAGGCAACTGGGCAATTTCGTGATGGAACTGCTCAATCACCAAATCATTCACCGCCACGAAGTAACGAGGGGTTCGCCCGCTATCGCGCCAGAGCAGGTAGCCGCGATTGAGGCAAAACGTCGGCAGGCCGTCCAGGTCCGCGAGATTCACCGAGCGCAAACTTGGGCCGTTGCCGAGGATGACGCAGCGCTGGCCCTGATGGGCGTTCTTTAATTCAGCCAGCCGGCGCAGCGAATCTCGGCCGGTTGGGGTAAAGCGCATTGACCAGTGCGCCATGCGCTGCAGCTGGATAGCAATCTCATGCCGTGTTTGCGCTGATAAAACGCTGCGCGCGAGCCGCCGCGCCGGACGGAGTGCTGAAGGCGCGCTCATCAAGCCGATTTCAACTCACCCACGACCGTCGCCAAGCCTTCCACCACCGCGCCAATCTCGCCCTCCGTCAGATACGGATGCATTGGCAAACTCATCACCTCGCGCGCGGCGCGTTCGGCGTGCGGCATCGAGCCCTCGGGGAACTCCGCGTTGGCAAACACCGGCTGCAGGTGAAGCGGCGTGGGGTAATGCACCGCGGTGGGAATGCCGACGGCCTGTAGTTTGGCTTGCACCGCTTCGCGTTGCGGTACGCGCACGGTGTATTGGGCATAAACGGAAGTGTTGCCCGGCGCGAGTTGCGGGGCTGCAAGCTGCGGGCAGCGCTCGGCCAGCAGGCGGCGATAGGTGGCGGCGACGCGCTCACGGCTCGCACACTCCTCGCCGTACACCTCAAGCTTCGCCAGCAGCACTGCGGCCTGAATGGTGTCCATCCGGCCATTGATGCCGAGGCGCACATGGTAGTAACGCCGCTCCTGCCCATGGTCGCGGATTTGGCGGATACGAAGCGCGAGGTCGTCGTTATCCGTAAAACAGGCCCCGCCGTCGCCATAGCAACCGAGCGGTTTGGCCGGATAAAAGCTGGTGGCGGCGAGTTCGCTGATCGCGCACGAATAAGCCTTATTGCGAGTCGCGCCAAAACTCTGCGCGGCGTCTTCCATCACCGGAATGCGATGCGCAGCGGCAATAGCCTTGATGGCCTCCATGTCGGCGCACTGGCCGTAGAGGCTAACGGGAATAATCAGTTTGGTGCGCGAGGTAATCGCGGCTTCAATCAAGGCGGGATTGAGCGTGTAAGTGACCGGATCAATATCTACAAACACCGGCCGCGCGCCGAGTAGCGCAATGGTCTCGGCGGTGGCAATAAACGAGAACGGGGTGGTGATGACCTCATCACCCGGCTTGATGTCCAGCGCCATCATGATCATCAGCAAGGCATCGGTACCGCTGGACACCGCGATGGCGTGGCGCGCACCGCAGTAGCGGGCCAGCCCTTGCTCCAGCTCCGCCACCTCGGGTCCCATGATGTAACCGCCATGCGCGAGCACGGCCGCGATGCGGGCATCAATCGCAGTTTTGAGCGTCTGGTACTGGGTCTTGAGATCGATAAATTGCATGAGGCGCTAGATTTTCAGGTCGTAAAGTTGGCGAGGATGTCGCCGATTGTCGCCCGTCAGAGCGTCGCCGACAAACCCCATGCAAGCTGAGATCGCGCTAGCGCCCGACGCTCCAGTACCGGAAGCCCTCAGCCTCCATCGACCCACGCTCATAAACATTGCGCAAATCGACAAACACCTTGTCTTTCATCAGTGCGCCGGCGCGCTTCAGGTCCAGGCCGCGATAGACGTTCCATTCGGTCATCAGCACCACCACGTCTACCTCACGAAACACTTCGTAGGCTTCGTCGCAATAATGCACCGAGGCCGGCAACATGCCCTTGGCCTCGTGCATGCCCTGCGGGTCGTGGGCTTTCACATGCGCGCCCTTCTCAATCAGGGCCGGCAGAATCGACAGCGCAGGCGCATCGCGCATGTCGTCGGTTTCCGGCTTGAAGGTCAGGCCCAGCACGCCAATGGTCTTGCCGGCTTCGTTGCCGCCCAGCGCCTCACGGATTTTCTTGATCATGCGCGCCTTCTGCGCGGCGTTGACCTCAATCACCGACTCCACAATCCGGCTCGACACCCCGTGCTCCTGGGCGATCCGCACCAGCGCCTGAGTGTCCTTGGGAAAGCAGGACCCGCCGTAACCCGGGCCCGGATGCAGAAATTTGCTGCCGATGCGCTTGTCCATGCCCATGCCCTTGGCCACGGCGTGCACGTCGGCGCCGACCTGCTCGCACAGCATGGAGATTTCGTTGATGAAGCTGATCTTGGTCGCCAGAAACGCATTCGCGGCGTACTTGATGAGTTCTGCGCTTTCGAGCCCGGTGGCGAGAATCGGCGCTTCGATCAGGTTCAAGGGACGATAGAGTTCGCGTAAACGGCGTTCAGCGCGCTCGGTTTCCACCCCAATCACCACGCGATCGGGGCGCATGAAGTCGGACAACGCCGCGCCTTCGCGCAGAAATTCGGGGTTGGAGGCGACATCAAAGTCGGCCTCGGGATTGGTTTCGCGAATCAGGCGGGCAACGTTGCGCGCGGTGCCCACCGGCACCGTGGATTTGTCCACGATCACCGTGTAATCGCGCAGATGCGGTGCCACCTGACGGGCCGCTTCGTACACATAGGAGAGGTCGGCGAAGCCATCGCCGCGCCGGCTCGGCGTGCCCACTGCGATAAAAATGAGGTCCGCCGCGCCCGCGACTTCACCCAGCTCCGTGGTAAAGGCCAAACGCCCCTCACGCACGTTCTTGGCCACCATGTCCTCAAGGCCGGGTTCATAGATCGGGATTTCGCCGTTGCGGAGCCGGTTCACCTTTTGCGCGTCGACGTCGACGCACACCACATCCGCCCCGAATTCCGCGAAGCAGGTGCCAGACACCAGCCCCACATAGCCCGTCCCAATCATCACAACCTTCATGAATCACAGCCTCCAGAGCAAGACGCCGTCGGGGCGCGTTGCGCGATCAAGTTTGCCTTTAACGTCCATCACCACACCCCGTCGCTGGTCCAGATGATGCGTAATGCCCTGCCAGCCACCGGCCAGATATTGGCGATGCGGCACGGCCAGCACCACCGCCTGAGCCGGAACCAGAGCTCCGGCAGGCGTGAGATGAACGCCGTATTCCTCAAATGCTTCTGCGTCGTGTGCGCACGGGTCATGAACCTGCACCTGCACGCCGTAGTCCGCGAGTTCTTGCACGATGTCTATCACACGAGTGTTACGAAGATCCGGCACGTCTTCCTTGAAGGTAAAACCGAGCACCGTGATTACCGCACCATGCACGGCCATCCCCGATTGAATCATCAGCTTGATGGTCTGCTGGGCCACGTGCCGGCCCATGTTGTCGTTGATACTGCGGCCCGCGAGTATCACCTGCGGGATATAGCCGGCAATTTGGGCGCGATGCGTGAGGTAGTAGGGATCGACCCCGATGCAGTGCCCGCCGACCAGACCGGGTTCGAACTTCAGGAAGTTCCATTTGGTGCCGGCCGCGGCCAGCACGTCGCGGGTGTCGATCTCAAGCCGCTGAAAAATCAGCGCCAGTTCGTTCATCAGCGCGATATTGAGATCGCGCTGGGTGTTTTCGATGACCTTCG
>CANFVX010000170.1 GCA_947450495.1 Gammaproteobacteria bacterium | reverse complement strand
CGAAGAGAATGAGGATCTGGGGCAGGAATATCACCACGCTGCCGACGCCAGCGATGATTCCGTTCACCAGGAAATCATTCAGTAATCCTGGTGGCAAGCTGTCACGCACGTGTCCGGAGAGCGCCGTCACACCGCCATCGATAACGTCCATCAACGGCGTGGCCCAAGCGAAGACGGACTGGAAGACCACCGCCATCGACAGCACAAAAGCCACCGACCCCCACAGCGGGTGGTTGAGATAGCGGTCCAGCGCTTCGCGCCAGCCGGCGCGGCGTGCGCTGCGTTGCTCGACCTCGGCCAGTACTTTGTTGATCCAGCTGTAGCGGTCGCGCGCCTCCAGCGTGGCAAGGTTGCGGCCTTGCGCCAGCGCCTGTCGGGTCGTTGCCAGCCGCTCGCGCCAACGCTCACCTGCCCGATCGCACAGGCGCTTTTCGGCATAGCCCTGTTCATCGATGAGCGCGCGTTCCACTTCGGTCGCTGCTATCGCGATATCGGCGGCTGCCAGTTCGGCAACCATCGTCTGCACGGCTGCGGCCAACGCCGGGTTTAGCCGCAAGGAGGAAGGCTGTGGTGCGGTCAAAGCCTGTTCGAGCGCGCCTTTCAAGGCTTCAAGACCTTCGCCCTTGCCGGCAAGCACCGGGACCACCGGGGCACCGAGCAGTTCACCAAGGCGGGAAAGATTAAGCGTGACGCCCTGCCGTTCGAGCAGGTCGGTCATCGACAGCGCAATCACCACCGGCAGTCCGATTTCCAGCACCTGACTGGCCAGAAACAGATTCCGTCGCAGATTGGTGCCGTCAAGAATGAGCAGTACGACGTCGGGTTGCCCCACTTCCGGGACTCCACCCATCAATACATCGACCGTGACCATTTCATCCGGCGACTGCGCGGAGAGAGAGTAGGTGCCCGGCAGGTCGACCAGATTGACCGTGCCGCAGGGCAAAGTCAGCGTGCCCGAGAGATGCTCGACCGTGACGCCGGGGAAGTTCCCCACCCGCTGGTTCAGGCCTGTGAGTGCGTTAAATAGCGTGCTTTTGCCGGTGTTCGGGTTGCCGAGCGTCACCACCACGCGGCGTGGCGTCGGGGTTGAGGGCTGGGCGGTCATGTCGGTTCCGGGGTGACCAGAATGAGGTTGGCTTCGGCCCGTCGTAAGGACAAGGCATAGCCCATCACCGAGATTTCGATGGGGTCGCCGCTGGGCGCGCAGCGCAGAATTTCCACACCGGCCCCTTCAATCAAGCCCAGTTGCATCAGGCGTTGGGCGAAGGCGTCTTCCTGCACGAAGCCCGCGACTTGCGCGCGGCGGCCCGCAGCGAGGGAGCCCAGAGGCACCGTGTTCATGGCAGCAGATAAGACAGCAGGCGTCGGCGCAAGGAAGCGGGCGCGGCCTCGACATAGATGTGCTCGGCGTCGGCCTTGGTCAAAGCCCAGCGGCTGTCATCGACCAGCACCAGCAGTGGATCGCCGCCGCGCAAAACCGTGAGCGTTGCCCCGGGTACCAGACCGCGGGCGGCAAGTCTTGCGATGAGGGCAGGTTGGGCGCCATCGATATCCACTACCGCGGCGGTCTCGCTATGGCGCAGGGTTGCCAGCGTCTTGGTCCCTGACGGGAGATTGGACACCACTGTCATCGGTTCGGGAGAAAGGATCGCGGCCATTGAATGAGAATAATTGTTATTCGCGTGAATCATAGCGACGCCGCGCCAGCCTGTCACTCTTCTGCCCTGAAGGTTTTCCCTAGCTAAAGGCCGGGCGGGCGCGCGGTCGGCTACTGGTGCCTTGAGCAGGGCGCTCCTTGCCCAGATTCTGCTGATGGAGTGCTTGCAAGTCGCGCCAGAAGGCAACGCTGAGCAAGTCGGCGTGATGCGCCATGAAGACCTCGCGCAGCGATGCCTCGATGGCGAGAAACTTCATGAATTCTTCGGGGAAGACATCGTTCGCGTTCACATGAAACCACGGTCTGGGACGGTATTCGTCTTCATCAAAACGCGCTTCCGGCACTTCCCGGAAGTGGCAATCCGTGACCAGACAAAGTTCATCGTAGTCGTAGAAGATGACTCGCCCGTGCCGTGTCACCCCAAAGTTCTTGATCAACAGATCGCCGGGAAAAATATTGGCCCGCGCCAGATCGCGCAGGGCGTCGCCGTAATCGATGACGGCCGCTTCGGCCAACTCGCGGGGCGCCTCACGCAGGTACAAATTGAGCGGGCGGAGTCGGCGCTCAACGTAGAGGTGGCGAATCACCAGTTGGCCGTTATCGATTCGCGTGCTCTCGGCCGCCTCGCTCATGAGCTCGTCGACGACTTCCTGATCGAACTTGGCCAGCGGGAATTCGATGTCCGTGAATTCCTGGGTGTCGAGAAGGCGGCCTGCGCGATCGTGCCGGACAACGAACTCGTACTTCGACATGACCTCGTGCCGACTAGTGTTCTTCGGGAAGCCAAAACGATCCCGAATGATTTTGAACACGAGGTCGTAGGACGGCAGGGTAAACACAATCATCACCAGACCGCGGTCGCCGGGCGCCGTGACGAAGTGATCGGTGCAGGTGTTGAGGTGCGTCGAGAAGAGTTGATAGCGCTCGGTTTTGCCTTGGCGCAGGCGCCCCAGCACGGTGTAGAGCTCATCAACAGGCTTGCCGGGCAGCAGCGAATGGATGAAGTAGACCGCCCCTTCCACCGGCTCCAGATCGACGAAGAAGTACGAGCGAGTGAAACCAAACAGAATGCTGATGTCGTCTACCGACATCATGATCGATTCCACCGCCACGCCGGTCCGGACATGGCCAATGGCGATCACCAAGGGCGCTGAGTGTGTGGCCCAAAACGCCTTGCCGATCAAATACGCGCGTTTTGACTGGTAAAACACTGCCGGCAGGAAATCAAAGCGCAGCACCGCGCCGGGGTCGTTGTCCAGCGAGGCGGCATAGGTGCTGAGTTCGGCCTCCACGCGGGCAACATCGCGGCTCAGGTTGGCGAAGGGCACGTCAAAGCTACAGTCGGCGAGCAAACGCCGCAGACTTTCTGTGATCGAGCCCCAGTTCAGATAGTTCCGGCATTCCACCGCATGGCGCTGGGCGTCATGGATGTTGAATCGCACGTCAACGAACTCCGTCTCCGGGTCCGTTCCCACCGTGCGCAGAATGTTGCGGCTGATGGAATTAAAAAAGGTTTTGGAGAATGCGCCGTCGGCAATGCCGTCTACGCGCTCACCAAATACGCTTTTGAGTTCGCGCCAGCGGTCGTGGGTAAGGCCATCAGGCCCCAGCAGGCGGGTGAGGGCAACTACGGCCCGCTCAACCGATTTTGTATAAAGCTCGATGCGGTCGCCGATGTCGCGCTCTGCCCCCAGCCAATCCTGGGCTTCGAAACGCTGTTTGGCGCGCCGCGTGATGCGGCCGAAGTTGTCGTTGTATTTGACGAACGCCTCGCGAATCAGCCTGCCTGCTTCGAACAGGCGTGCGCGAGGCGTCGTCATGGCCATGAACGGCTTAGAGCCGTTCGATCATCGCAGTGGCAAACTCGCTGCACTTCACTTCGGTGGCGCCTTCCATCATGCGGGCAAAATCGTACGTCACGATCTTGTCGCCAATGGTGCGGTCCATCGAGCTGATGATCATGTCGGCAGCCTCAGTCCAGCCCATGTAGCGGAACATCATCTCGCCCGACAGCAGCACCGAACCCGGGTTCACCTTGTCTTGATTGGCGTACTTCGGCGCCGTGCCGTGAGTCGCTTCAAAGATCGCGTGACCGGTGTCGTAGTTGATGTTGCCGCCCGGCGCGATGCCGATACCGCCCACCTGCGCCGCGAGGGCGTCGGAGAGGTAGTCACCGTTGAGGTTGAGGGTGGCGATCACATCGAACTCGCTCGGACGCGTCAGCACCTGTTGCAGGGTGATGTCGGCGATGGAGTCTTTCACCAGCACTTTGCCGGCAGCCAATGCGGCGTCCTGTTCTGCGTTAGCAGCTTTGGAGCCCTGCGCGGCAACCGTCCGTTCCCATTGTTCCCAGGTGTAGCAGTCAGCGCCGAACTCTTTTTCGGCCAGCTCATAACCCCAGTTGCGGAACGCGCCTTCGGTGAACTTCATGATGTTCCCCTTGTGCACGAAAGTGAGGCTCTTGCGGCCGTTGGCCAGCGCGTACTTCATGGCGGCTCGCACGAGACGCGCGGTGCCTTCCTGCGAGACCGGCTTGATGCCGATGCCGGAGGTGCCGGGGAAACGAATTTTCTTGTAGAGGTCCGGGAAGTGTTCGGCCATCAGGCCCAGGAACTTCGCGTTCTCCGGCGTGCCCTGTTCGAACTCTATGCCGGAGTAAATGTCTTCGGTGTTCTCGCGAAAGATCACCATGTCGACCAGATCGGGGCGCTTCACCGGTGACGGTACGCCCTTGAACCAGCGCACCGGGCGCAGGCAAACGTAGAGGTCGAGGATTTGGCGGAGCGCCACGTTCAGCGACCGGATACCGCCGCCCACCGGAGTGGTCAGCGGGCCTTTGATGGCCACCAGATATTTCCGGCAGGCGTCCAATGTGGCTTCCGGCAACCAGGAACCCGTGAGGGTGTTGGCTTTCTCGCCGGCATACACCTCCATCCACGCGATTTTGCGTTTGCCGCCGTAGGCTTTGGCGACTGCGGCGTCCATCACGCGCTGGCTGGCGCGCCAGACGTCCGGCCCAATGCCGTCGCCTTCAATGAAAGGAATAATCGGATTATCGGGAACGGTCAGCTGTCCGTTAGCGATGGTGATGATGGCGCCGTCGGCCGGCGGGGTGGGTGTTGTACTCAATTTACCTGTCTCCCGTGCTCATAAAATCTCCGCAAGTTTTCCACACTTGGAACAGGCTTGTCACGGCGCACGAAAAGGCGCTGTCACAGATTCGCCGTTGAGTCTGGAATCGGCTTCGCCTATCCTCGCCACTCCGACAACCTTTTCTAGATAACAAGCGCAAACTCTTGATTCAAAAAACTAGAATCATTGTCTTCGATGCCGATCGCTACGACCGCGGCCTGCTTGCGTTGGCGATTCGAAGCGCCTATCCGGAGCTGGAAGTGGTCAAAACGGCGACTTTGCTCGAGCTCATGCACGAGTTGAGTGCCGCGCCCGTGGCAGCGGTGGTTGGTGACCCCGGTCCGCTGGTGGCTGAAATGAGCGAGGCCATTGGTTTCGCGAGACAACGCGAGCCGGCCTGTTTGTTCTGGATTTTTTCCGAACAGGACCATGCGCCCAGTGCGCGAGACTGCGTAGGGCTGGGCGTCGACGGTCGGGACCGGAAAGACAGCGCCGGCTACCTCAGCTTGCCGCATCGCTTGTTGGAACGAATCCGCGCCGCCCGCGATATGTCGGAACGCCACGCGCCCGAACTCTCTACCTTGCTCACCAGTGCAGTGCCCGGACCGGCCGGATTGGTTGACGCAGATGGCCGCTTTCAGGCGGTCAATCGCGAACTTGAAGTGCTCCTTGAGCGCCCGCGCTACCAACTTCTCGCCACGCCGCTGGAGTCGCTGGCCTGCGAACCGGAAGACCGTCTTGAATTGCGGCGTCGGCTGCAAGGCCCGCGGACGGCCAGCACCACCGTATTCGATATGGGGTTCGACGGTCGTGGCAACGGCCACATCACGGTGCAGCTGCGACCCTTGGGTCCACAAACCCGGCAGGGCGCGTGGTGGGTGGTCAACTGCAGCGAAGCGCTGCGGAAGGTGACCGCCGAAGACAGCGTCGCCGTTAGCGTGCGCAATGCCGAGCTCGAGCAACTGCTGTTCGCCGTCACCCACGATTTGCAGGCGCCGCTTAATTCGCTGGCGAACAATGCCCGCTGGCTAGGCGCCCAAAGTGCTGCCATCGGCGAGGAATTTGCGGAGACCTCGGCCGAGACTGTGGCACTGACCCGTCGGATGCAGCAGATGCTGGACGGCATTCTTGCGGTCTCTACGGTGCGCGCCGGCCACGCTGAACCAGAGGCGGTGAGTCTTGACGGTGTTCTGGCCGACGCCATCGCCAACCTGCAAAGCGAGATCGACGCCGCCGGGGCCACGATTGAACGTCAGCCTTTGCCCACCCTGCTCGTGAACCGTCAGCAAATGGTGCAGGTTTTTCAGAACCTGCTTTCGAACGCCATCAAATTCCGCGCCGCCAGGCCATCGCGTGTGCGTATCAGTTCCCAGGACAGCGGGGATTGCCTGCGCGTTGTGGTCGAAGACAACGGCATCGGGATTGACCCGGCGAATGCGGCCCGCATCTTCGGGCTCTTTCAGCGCTTGCATACGGAACAGGAATATCCGGGACTCGGCATCGGGCTCGCCATTTGCCGGCAGGTGGTGCGGGCTCATGGGGGTGAACTGTTCGTTGATTCAGCCCAGGGGAGCGGCGCGAGCTTCATTCTTGAGTTTCGAGGGACGGGGCTGCGCTCAATCATCAATCCAGTGCCACGCGGTGGGTTAACGTTGCGATGAGTGAAACACTGACCAATTGCCGCTTGCTGCTGGTGGAAGACATTGAGTCCGAGGCCAAGCTCGCCATCAGGAATTTGCGCCGGGTGAGCGGTTGGCGGTTCGCCATCGAGCATTTCGAGCGCCTGACGCCCGCGCTGACCCGCGCCAGCGAGCAGCGTTTCGATGTCATTCTGCTCGACCTCAATCTGCCCGACGGCGCTGGCATCGAGGTTTGTCGGCGCATGGCCGCCGCCGCGCCCGATTCCCCGATCATCGTGCTGACCAATCAGAACAGCGTTGAATTGGGAACCAAGGCACTGCGCGAAGGCGCGCAGGATTACCTCATCAAGCGCGAAGTGGACGACATCATGCTGGGGCGCGCCATTCGCTATGCGATTGAGCGCCATCGCGGTGAACAGGCGCTGCGGGAGAGTGAACAGCGCTACGCACTGGCCGTGGGCGGCGCCAACGACGGCGTCTGGGACTGGAATCTGCGCGCCGACCAAGTCTATTTTTCGCCGCGCTGGAAGGCGATTCTGGGCTATAGCGAGCGCGATGTTTCGGATCGGCTCGCTGAATGGCTTGAGCGCGTGGACCGCCAGGATCGCGAGCGCTTTGACGAGGCCCTGAACCTTCATCTTGAAGGGCGCACCGCGTTCTTTGAGTGCGAATACCGCATGGTGACCAAGGGTGGCGATACCCGCTGGGTAGCCAGTCGCGGTGTGGCGCTGCGCGACGACGCCGGTAATGTCTGGCGCATGGCGGGTTCGATGACCGACATCACCCGCCGCAAGGAAACTGAATCGCGCCTGCTGCACGAAGCGATGCACGATGTGCTCACCGGCTTGCCCAATCGGCTGTTGTTTATGGATCGGCTCGAACTTGCGTTGCGTCGCTTTCGCCGTGATCCCTCGCGTCAGTTTGCGGTGCTCTTTTTCG
>CANFVX010000169.1 GCA_947450495.1 Gammaproteobacteria bacterium | reverse complement strand
TGCCCAGCGCCTGACCGGTGGCGTCTTGCGCCCACATGGCGTCGCGGGCGCGCTCGGCGGTTTGTTGGGGGGTGAGGGTGCTCATGATGAGGGCCGCGTATTGTTGACCGATTGGTCAGCGAATTATGCAGGCGCCAGTTTCCGTGTGGCAAGCGGCAGGGTGGCGGAGATCGAAGGGCGTCGGCAAACAAGGCCGCCGGGTTGCTGGCCTACCCAGCAGCCGGCGGCTCAACGGCGGGGCGAAGCGCTAATCCAGGTTGTAGACGCTGCCGGTGAACGACATCGTGGCCAGTTCAACCACGCCCACCGAGAAGGTGCTCTTGCCTTCGGTGTTCACCCCAATGGTCTTCACTTCCCAGCGATGCTTGCCCAACGCTTTCCACGCGCCCTGAATTTTGGCCTCCATCAGCGAGCCATCGGGACGGAAGGCTCTGGCTTTTGCCATATATGGGCCGGTGGTGCCCTTGGCGTCCATGGGGCTCATGAAAGTGCCGGTGGCACCAACGGTCCCGAAAATCCCGACATCCGCGGTGCTCTGCATATTCAAGCTGGTTCGGTCATCGAGATAGGTCACGGAGGTGACCTTGAAGGAGAAGTCCGAGATCTTGCTGCCGACGATGCCGGTGCCCTCTGCGTAGGCAGCAGTGGACAGACATAGCAGCAAGCCCGCAACGCCCGCTGTGCGCTTAAGGGTAGTAGTGATTAAACGGTTCATGTGTGATCTCCCCACGCGTGTAGTTGGATGGTGACGACCGCATGCAACGTGCCAGCGCGTCTGCTCTCGCAACGCCTACGGCCTGCAGTCGATTACGGGCTCGCCAAACGGGCACCACAAGCGATGCAGGCTCGGGAAGTGCGCTTCTCATGATCCAGTCGGGGCATCGGCGCAGAAAATTCAAACGGCGCTTCCGGTTGCGCCGCCACCACCGACGGTACTTCGAGGGAGATGCGGCGCGACTGCCGCCGGTCCATTTCGGGTTTCCGGGGACAAACCGGGTGTTAGTCGAGGTCGCGCAAAGCCACCTCGATGCAGGATTCCACCCGCGCCACATCGGCAAGCTGATCAGCGAGCACCAGGGCGAGCTTGGCGAGGAACAGATCTCGCTTCTCGCCGGCAGCGTCGACGGCGGTGGCAATCAGGTCGTAGACAGCTTCGAGTTCGGCAACGGCCAAGCCTGCGGTCATGCTTCTTTCTCCGGTGTGGTGAGGGCCATCGCGCGGGCGAGGGCGCGCAGGAGCCGGTCGGGCGCGAGTCGCAACCAGCGGGCGCACACATGCTGGTCTGGCCGCAGGAGATAGGCGGCGCCATCGGCGTCCACCCCATAGCGCGCCCAGGCCTCGCCGTCGGCCGCAGAACGCGGCAGTGTGAGGATGACGAGCAATCCGCCCTGCGCGCGCCATTGCTCAGCGGCGCCCCGCACCTCGGGCGACACCGGGTGGTCAGAGAAGATGAGCAGGGTAAAACCGGGCTGCGACTCATCCAGTAGGTAGTGATCTGCGGCCAGCCGGACGCTCCGCATCACAGCGCCGGGCGCCGGCCCATGCGAAAACTGCGGGGAGTCATCGTCATCACTATTCAGCGGCGAGTGCAGGTATTCGTGGGGACGCGAAGTGCGCCAGTGCATCAGAGGCCGCACGAATGTCTCCGTCAACGCGAGCGACAGCGTGGCATCGCGCAGCAGCCTGAAGCCCGGCGTGGGCGGCGTCATGAAGCGCGTGCTTTTACCGGCCTCCGCCACGATTTCGCGCGCGGCCGCCACACGTTCGGTGCTATAGCTTTGCACCAAGGCCACAGGCGCCTTTCCCTGCACGTGGGCGGCCAGCTTCCAGCCGAGATTCTGGGCGTCCTGCAGGCCGGTGTTGGCACCGCGCACGCCAAAAATAGGGAGCAGATGCGCGGCATCGCCGCAGTAAATCACGCGCTCGTGCACATAGTCCGCCAAGCTCAGCGCGCGGGCGGAATACACGGAGCTCCAGTCCATCGTCCACGGCGTCTCGCCAAAGCCAATGCTTTGGAGCTGGGCATTGATACGCGCTGCGAGCGAGGCCGGCTGCAGCGCTTCTTCCGGCGTTTCGTCGGGCGGAAGCTGATAATCGATCCGCCATATCCCGAAGGGTTCGCGATGCATCAGCACGGTATTGCCCGGATTCCACGCGGGGTCGAAAAAGGCAAGACGCTCGGTGGGCAGCGGCAGGTCGATCTTGATGTCGGCGATGACGAAGCGCCCCTGCCAGGATTCACCTTCCAGCGCCAGACCCTGCAACTGCCGCAAACTCGAGCGTGCGCCATCACAGGCCACCACCCAGCTCGCGCGCTGCGTGTAGGCGCCATGGGGGGTGTCGACGGTGAGCATGGCTTCGTTCTCATCACCTGCAATACCGGTCACCAAGTGTCCCCAGCGCATTTCGATCAGCGGCTGGCGCGCGATGAGCGCCAGCATCGAGGCTTCCAGCACCTGCTGCTGCAGGTTGTTCATGGGCGCGTAGCGGTCGTGTGGGTCGTGCTGCGCTTCCAGCCGGAAGACGGCTTGACCACGATAAAAGCTGGAGCCGAAACGCCAAGGCAAGCCCTGTTCGACCAGCGCGCTATCCGCCCCCACCTGCTGGAGGATTTCGAGCGAACGTCGGGTAAACACAATCGCCCTGCTGCCTTCGCTCACCTGCTGCCCGGCGGTTAGGAGCACCACGCGTACCCCGTGCCGGGCGAGATCCAGCGCCAGCGCCAGGCCGATGGGCCCGGCGCCCACCACGACCACCGGCGCCGCTGCGGCAGATTCCGCCGGCAGCGGCGCTGCCGGGAAAACCTGGTAGTCAAAGTAGAGCGAGTGGCGCGGCGTGGTGTCGGGCTGATGCATAGCGATAACCGGAATGTTTTCTGGCGGGAGGTTGACGATTTAGTTTCTCATGCAACTAAATTGCAGACTACCCGCACACTGCCCTACCGCCCCTTCCCCGTCACCGGCGCAAGCCCTAGCGGCAGCGCGCTTTCCTTCAACCGCCGCAGCACAAAGCTCGACTTGCTGTGGCGGATGCCGGGGATGCGGTAGAGCTTCTCGCGCAGCAGGCGCTCGTAGTCGCGGGTGTCGCGCACCGCGATCCGGATGAGGTAGTCGTAGTCGCCTGAGATGAGGTAGGCCTCGATGACTTCGGGGATTTCCGCCAGCACCCGGCCAAACTCGAACAGGGTTTCATCGCTGTGGTTGTCGAGCGTCACCTGCACCAGTACGGTTTCGGTGAAGCCTACGGCGGCCTGATCGATGCGCACGGTATAGCCCTGAATCACCCCGTCGGCCTCCATTTTTTTGATACGGTTCCAGCACGGCGTGGCGGACAGCGAGACGCGGGCGCTGATGTCCTGCAAACTGGCTCGGCTGTCCTGCTGGAGCACGCCGAGGATCGCCAGATCGGTCTTGTCGAGTGCCATGGCGGCCTCCGGATTTGGAAAAAGATTTTTTATTGTGGCGAATCTTGATGGAAAAAAAGACACCTTTTCTGTCGCGCTAAAAATAAACTGTCTTCGTGGCGGCGGTGCTCCAAAAGATGTCCCGCTGACCCCGACGGCGGCGGCAGTCCCGGTATCCCGGGCTGCGCGCACGCCACCTCCCCTGCCGGGACCACCCGTCGAGGCAGGATCCCATTCCTCTGGCGGGGCGCCCGATCGACGCCCCGCCAGCGACCGGTCCACCGGCGCCTACCCGGCGCATCAGGACTAAGGAGAACGTGATGGAGAAGGTCTCGCTCGTCGACAAATACGTCTCCGATACCGGACGCGTGTATCTCACCGGCATTCAGGCGCTCGTCCGCCTGATGCTTGTCCAACGGCGGCGCGATCTGGCCGCCGGACGCAACACCGGCGGCTTTGTTTCCGGCTATCGCGGCTCGCCGCTGGGCGGTCTCGACGAAGCGCTCTGGCAGGCCAAACCGCATCTCGCCGCGCATCACGTGGTGTTTACCCCCGGCGTTAACGAAGAACTGGCCGCCACCGCCGTATGGGGCACGCAGCAGGTGGAACTGACGGGCGGCTCGAACTACGACGGCGTGTTCGCGCTGTGGTATGGCAAAGGTCCGGGCGTCGACCGCTGCGGGGACGTCTTCAAGCACATGAACCATGCCGGCACCGCCCGCCACGGCGGCGTGCTGCTGGTAGCGGGCGACGACCACGGCGCGTATTCCTCCACGCTGCCGCACCAGAGCGACCACCTCTTTGCGGCCTCCATGATTCCGGTGCTCTATCCCTGCAACGTCAACGAGTACATCGAACTCGGCCTGCACGGGTTTGCGATGTCGCGCTTCTCCGGTTGCGCGGTCGGCTTCAAGGCGCTGGCCGACACGGTGGAGTCCTCCGCCTCGATCGAGGCCGATCCGTTCCGGGTAGAAACGGTGTTTCCGGCGGATTTCGTCATGCCCGAGGGCGGCCTTAACTGCCGCCAGTCGCTGGACCTGCTGGGCGTGCAAGCGCGCAAGCAGGAAGCGCTGATGCAGGACTACAAGATTTACGCCGCCCTGGCCTACGCGCGTGCTAACCGGCTCAACCACACCACCATCGATGCGCCCAACGCGCGGCTTGGCATCGTCGCCTCCGGCAAGTCCTACATGGACGTGCTGGAAGCGCTGGAAGAACTCGGCATCGACGAACACAACGCGCCGGCCATCGGCATCCGCGTGTTCAAGGTGTCCATGCCCTGGCCCCTCGAGCCGGACGGCATCCGCGAATTCGCGCGCGGTCTGGAAGAGATTCTGGTGGTGGAAGAAAAGCGTCAGGTCGTGGAATACCAGCTGAAAGAACAGCTCTACAACTGGCACCCGGACGTGCGCCCGAAAGTCATTGGCAAGTTCGACGATCAGGGCGAATGGGTGCATCCGCGCGGCGAGTGGCTGCTCACGGCGAAGACCGATTTTTCGATCGCGCAGATTGCGCGCGTGATCGCGGGCCGCATCGCGCGCTTTCATCAGAGCGATTTAATTAATGCGCGCCTGAGCTTTCTGGACGCCAAGGAAGCGGTGCTCCGCAAAGCGGTCAACACCCCGGTGCGCCCGGCCTATTACTGCTCGGGCTGCCCGCACAACACCTCCACCCACGTGCCCGACGGCAGCATCGCGCTGGCCGGCATCGGCTGTCACGTGATGGCGGCGGCAATCTTTCCCGAGGAAAACAAAACCCTGTGCCAGATGGGCGGCGAAGGTGCGCCGTGGATTGGTCAGGCGCCGTTTTCCAAACGCCCGCACGTGTTTGCCAATCTGGGCGATGGCACCTATTTCCACTCCGGTTCGCTCGCGCTTCGAGCGGCGGTGAGCGCGAAGGTGAACATCACCTACAAGATTCTCTACAACGACGCGGTGGCCATGACCGGCGGTCAGCCGATCGACGGCACCCTCACCGTGCCCATGCTGGCGCAGCAGGTGGCCGCCGAAGGCGTGACGCGCATTGCGCTGGTGAGCGAAGAAATTGAACGCTACGTCGCGCGCAGCGGCCTGCCGGAGCTGGTGACCGTTCACGACCGCAAGGATCTGGACGCCGTGCAGCGCGAACTGCGCGACTACGCCGGCGTGTCGGTCATCATTTACGACCAGACCTGCGCGGCCGAGAAGCGCCGCCGACGCAAGAAAGGCGAGTACCCGCTAAGCCCGCTACGCGCGTTCATTAACGAGGCCGTGTGCGAAGGCTGCGGCGATTGCGGCGTGCAGTCGAACTGCACCTCCTTGATGCCGCTGGAAACCCCGCTGGGGCGTAAGCGCGTGGTCGACCAGTCCTCCTGCAATCAGGATCTGTCGTGCATCAAAGGCTTCTGCCCCAGCTTTGTGACCGTCGTGGGCGGCACGCTGCGCAAGTCGCGGTTGGGCACCGGCAGCGGCCTCGTTCTACCCGAATTGCCCGCGCCCGTGTTGCCGACGCTGGGCGCGCAGCCCTACAACATTCTCATCACCGGCATTGGCGGCACGGGCGTGATTACCGTGGGCGCGCTGCTGGGGATGGCCGCGCATCTGGAGCACAAAGGCACCTCCGCGCTCGACATGACCGGCATGTCGCAGAAGAACGGCGCGGTGACCTCGCACGTGCGCATCGCGCGCTCGCCGGCCGACATCCACGCCCAGCGCATCGCCACCGGTGAAGCCGATTTGGTGCTGGGCTGCGACATGCTGACGGCCGGCGCCTTCGACGCCATCGCCAAAACGCGCCCCGGCCGCACCACGGCCGTGATCAACCTGAACGAACAGCCGCCGGGCCCGTTTGCCAAAGCGCCGGACTGGCAGTTTCCCACCACCAATATTCGCAGCCTGATCGACGAGGCCACCGAGCGGCGGGCGCATTACGTGGACGCCACCCGGCTCGCCACGGCGTTGATGGGCGACTCCATCGCCGCCAATCTGTTCATGCTGGGCTATGCCTTTCAGCGCGGGCTGATTCCGCTCGAACAGGCCTCGCTCTACCGGGCGATCGAGTTGAACGCGGTGGCGGTAGACGCCAACAAGCGGGCCTTTGAGTGGGGTCGCCACGCCGCAGTGGATCTGGCGCTGGTGGAACGCAGCGCCGGGGGCAAAGCGGCGAGCGCGGCCGACGACGCGCCGCCATCGCTGGACGCCCTCGTTGCCGACCGCGTCGCGCGCCTCACCGACTATCAAAACCCGGCCTATGCCCAACGCTACGCCGACTTCGTCGCCGAAGTGCGCGCGGCGGAGGCGGCACGCGTGGGTGGCACCGCGCTCTCAATGCTGGTGGCGCGCTATCTCTACAAGCTGATGGCCTACAAGGACGAATACGAAGTCGCACGCCTGCATACCGATGGACGACTCGAGGCGAGCCTGCGGGACACCTTCGAAGGCGACTTCGAGGTGCAGTACAACTTCGCGCCCCCGCTGTTCGCCAAGCGCGACGTGCAGGGGCATCTGCAGAAAACCCGCTACGGCGCCTGGCTCGGCCCGGTGCTGAAATTGCTGGCCGGCTTGAAGGGCTTGCGCGGCACCGCGCTCGATGTGTTTGGCTACAGTGCGGAGCGCCGTCAGGAACGGCAACTCATCGAGGATTACCGGCAGGCGATTACGCAACTGCTGCCAAGTTTGAGCGAAGGCAATCTGCCGCAAGTGCTTGCGCTGGCCGCGTTACCGGAAGACATCCGCGGGTTCGGCCATGTGAAGCACGCCCATCTCGAGCGCGTACTGCCGCGCTGGACGTCGCTGGCGGCGGAAATCAAGGCCAGCGCCTGAGCGCTGCGCCCGCCGGGAGAGAGGGCCGCAATCGAGGACATCCACCGGGCGGACCGCAATCGAGGACACCCACCCTCTTGAACGCACAGCGGTACACGGGGACACCTACCGCATCCCGGAGTTTTACTCCGCGGGGTCTTGGCTCGCCTGGATGTCAGCGGCAGGCTTGAAGCGAGTCGGGG
>CANFVX010000168.1 GCA_947450495.1 Gammaproteobacteria bacterium | reverse complement strand
TTCCGTTCGCGGTGAGCCTGTCGAACCGCGCGTGCACGGCCGTTGAGGCGGTGTCGGCCCGTTCATCCTTCGACAAGCTCAGGACGAACGGGGTTTGGGCTTTGCGGTGAAGGGGCTTGGGGGCGAACCCGACTGGCGACGGGCGTCGTCTGTTGTGTTTGAATCTCGCGTTTCCGTTCGCGGTGAGCCTGTCGAACCGCGCGTGCACGGCCGTTGAGGCGGTGTCGGCCCGTTCATCCTTCGACAGGCTCAGGACGAACGGGGTTTTGGGCTTTGCGGTGAAGGGGCTTGGGGGCGAACCCGACTGGCGACGGGCGTTGTCTGTGGTGTTTGCATCTTGCGTTTCCGTTCGCGGTGAGCCTGTCGAACCGCGAGGGCGGGCCGCGCTCGTGATCGCATGGTCGGTCCGTTCATCCTTCGACAGGCTCAGGACGAACGGGGTTTGGGCTTTGCGGTGAAGGGGCTTTGGGGCGAACCCGATTGGCGATGGGCGTTGTCTGTGGTGTTTGAATCTCGCGTTTGCGTTCGCGGTGAGCCTTTCGAACCGCGAGGGTGCGGCCGTTGATGCGGTCTCGGCCCATTCATCCTTCGGCAGGCTCAGGACGAACGGGGTTTGGGCTTTGCGGTGAAGGGGTTTTGGGGCGAACCCGATTGGCGATGGGCGTTGTCTGTGGTGTTTGAATCTTGCGTTTCCGTTCGCGGTGAGCCTGTCGAACCGCGAGGGTGCGGCCGTTGATGCGATGTCGGCCCGTTCATCCTTCGACAGGCTCAGGACGAACGGGGTTTGGGCTTTGGGGTGAAGGGGCTTTGGGGCTAATCCGACTGGCGACGGGCGTTGTCTGTGGTGTTTGAATCTTGCGTTTCCGTTCACGGTGAGCCTGTCGATCCGCGAGAGTGCGGGCTCGGCTCGCCTCCGGCGCTCCCCATCCGGCGCCGGTCATGCAAGGATTCAGAAATGTCACTCAACCCCATCAATCCCAACGACCCGAACTTGCGCAGCTTTGCGGAGATCGATCGCGAACTGCTGTTACCAAAAGGCAGCGCGTTCCGGGCCTTCAAGGCGCTGGCGGATGAATTTCGGGAGGGCGAGGATTTTTTCTGCTGCGATTCCCGGCTCGACCCCGCCGGCTTCGCCGACTGGACGGCGACCGGGCGGTTTTATGGCGGGACGGTCAACGCGGTGTTGCTGGGAGCGCGCGCCCAGTCCCGTCTGAAGCAAGGGCTGGGCCGTTAAATCCGGCCCGCGTAGAGGGCCTTAAATCGTGCTTTCGACGGTGATGTTGGGCCGCTGATTGAGCGTCTGCAGCACCACGCAGTAGCGCTCCGAAGTGCTCACAATTTTCTGCAAGGTCTCCGGCGGGGCGTCGCCGGCGATATCAAACACAATGCGGATGTCGCGGAAGCCCACCGGGGCATCTTTCGCCACGCCCAGCGTGCCGCGGAAGTCGAGGTCGCCTTCGGCGCGGATGATCGACTTGGTAAGCGTGACGCCGAAGGCGGTGGAGACGGCTTGCAGCGTCACCCCCGCACAGGCGACGAGGGCTTCCAGCAGCATGTCGCCGGAGCAGGCCTGCGTGCCGCTGCCGCCGGTGGCGGGATGGAGGCCGGCTTCAATCACGCCCTTGCTGGTGCTGAGTTTGCAGGCCACGCCGTCGATGCCGTTCGATTCGGCGTGCAGGGTGATCACGGCGGCGTCCGGGGCTTCGCGGTATTGCGCTTTCAGCGGCGCCTGCAGGGCTTTGAGGGATTCGGCGTCCATGGGCAATACTCCGGTTCGGCGGATGAAAGATGCCGCATCCTAGCCAATGGCCGCCGAGGCGGGCAATCTGCGCGGGCTCCAGCCCAGCCCTCACAGGACACGCCATGCCCAAAATGATTCATATGAATGCTTTCGCCCAGTGCTGCATCGGGCATCACTCGATCGGCCAGTGGAAGCATCCGCAGGACCGGCCGCTGGACGGCTATCGCAGCGTGCATTACTGGATGGAACTGGCCCGCACGCTCGAAGCGGGCTTGTTCGACGCCTTGTTTCTGGCCGATGTGCACGGCACCTACAGCGTCTACAAGGGCTCGCGCGAGACCGCCGTGCGCCACAGCGTGCAGTTTCCCAGCAACGACCCCACGCTCATCATCCCGGCGATGGCCGCCGCCACCCGCTATCTCGGCTTTGCCAGCACCTACAGCACCACCTACTACCCGCCGTATCACACGGCCAAGCTGTTCTCTACGCTCGACCACCTGACCGAAGGGCGCGTGGGCTGGAACATCGTGACTTCCTATCTTGCCGACGCCAACGCCAATTTCGGTCTGGGCGAAGTGACGCCGCACGACGAGCGTTACGACCGCGCGGACGAGTACATGGACGTCTGCTACAAGCTGTGGGAACACAGCTGGGAGGAGGGCGCGATGGTGCGTGACGTGGCGAACGACGTGCTGATCGACCCTGCCCGAGTGCATCAGATCGACCACGTGGGCCCGCACTTCAGCGTGCCGGGGCCGCATATGTGTGAGCCTTCGCGCCAGCGCACGCCGGTGCTGTTTCAGGCCGGACAATCGGGGCGCGGCGTGCAGTTTGCCGCGCGTCATGCCGAGGCCATTTTCGCGATCCATCCACACCCGGCGGCCGCGCGTAAGGCCTTGGCGGAACTCACCAAGGCACTCGAAGCGGTGGGGCGAGCGCGCGACGACGTGCGCTATTTCCCCGGCATCACGGTAATCGTAGCCGCCACCGATGAAGAGGCCGAGGCCAAGTTCGAGGCGTGTCAGCGCTATGCCAGCCCGGAAGGTGCGCTCGCGCTGTTTTGCGGCTGGTTGGGCCTCGACATCGCGGCCATTCCGCCCGGGCAGAAGCTGAAAGACCTGCACACCGACGCCATTCAGGGCTTGCTCTGCTACTTTGCCGAAATCGACGCCGAGCGCGAATGGACGGTGCAGGAAATTGGCGAGTACATGTCGATCGGCAGCGTGATGCCCAAAGTCGTGGGCAGCCCGCAGACCGTGGCCGATGAACTCGAGCGCTGGATGGACGAGAGCGGCTGCGATGGCTTCAACCTGGTGCCGGTGACCCAGCCGCTGGGTTTTGCGGAGTTCGGGCAGTGGGTGGTGCCGGAATTGCAACGGCGCGGTCGGATGCCGTTGCGCTACGAGGGCGACACCTTGCGCGAGCGCTATTTTGGCGAGGGTCAGGCGCGCTTGCCTGCCGGGCACGTCGCCCATTCCGTGATGCCGGACTGGCCGCAGCAATAAGGCGAAGCGCTGCCCGCGCATTTTTTGTGGGTCGAATCCCGGCGGGAGCGTTAAACTCACCGCCATCTCAGACCGGGCACCTTGCCCGGAAATTCCCGCCGCGCCCAAGCCTTGAGGCTTGGGCGACGGCACCAGCGAACAACAATTAGCAGTCGAGCAAGTTCAGAGGAGAGCTTCACCGTGAGTAGCGCGCAGCCCGCATCGTCATTTGATGCCATCGTTATTGGCGCCGGTTTGTCCGGCATCTATCAGCTCCACAAGTTGCGCCAGCTGGGACTCTCGGTCCGCGTGCTGGAAGCGGGCGCCGGCGTCGCCGGCACCTGGTACTGGAATCGCTATCCCGGCGCGCGCTGCGACTCCACCGCCGAGTGCTATCAGTACTGGTTCTCCGACGAACTGCTGAACGAGTGGAACTGGAGCGAGCGCTTTCCGGCGCAGCCCGAGACCGAGCGCTACCTCAACTACGTCGCGGACAAATTCGATCTCAAACGCGACATCCAATTTCACACCCGTGTGAATGCCGCGAGCTTCGACGAAGCCGCCGGCCGCTGGCACATCACCACCACGGGCGGTGAGCAGTTCTCCGCGCAGTTTCTGGTGATGGCGACCGGCGGGCTGTCGTCCCCGCAGGTGCCGGCGTTCAAGGGCTATGAAAATTTCAAAGGCACTTCGGTGCACACCGCGCGCTGGCCGCATGAGGCGGTGGATTTTGCCGGCAAGCGGGTGGGCGTGATGGGCACCGGCGCGACCGGTATTCAGGTCATCCAGACCATCGCCCCGCAGGTCGGCCACCTCACGGTGTTCCAGCGCACCGCCACCTATGCCATTCCCATGAAAAACCCCAAGTACGACGCCGCCCGCATGGCGGAACTGCGCCAGTCCTATCCCGAAATGAAGTCGCTGGTGCACAACACCTTCACCGGCAACGACTACGACTTTGGCACCGTGTTGTTCCAGGACCTCACGCCCGCTCAGCGTGAAGCGCGCCTGTGGGAGTTCTGGCACGACGGCTCGCTCAAGTTCTGGGTGGGGGCGTTCGGCGAACTGTTTGCCGATCAGGCGGTGAACGATTACGTGTCTGACTTCGTCCGCGCGCGCATTCGCGAACGGGTGAAAGATCCGGTCGTGGCGGAGAAGCTCTGCCCGAAAGACTACGGCTTTGGCACCCGCCGGGTGCCGCTCGAAACGAACTACTTCGAGGTCTACAACCAGCCCAATGTGCAGCTGGTGGATACCACCGCAGACCCCATCGAGTGCTTCACCGAAAACGGCATCAAGACCGCCTCCGGCGAGCATCAGCTCGACATGATGATCTTCGCCACCGGCTTCGACGCCGCCACCGGCGCGCTGACCGCGATCGACGTGCGCGGTCGCGACGGCCTCTTACTGCGTGACAGCTGGCGCCAGGACGGCGTACGGACCTGGATGGGCCTGCAGGTTCACGGCTTCCCGAACATGTTCATGATCATGGCGCCGCTGTCGCCGGCGGCGGCCTTCTGCAACGTGCCTACCTGCTCGCAGCAACAGGCCGACTGGATCAGCAACTGCATCGACTACACGCGCAAGCACGGCAAGCAGTCGATTGAGCCGACCGCCGACGCCGAAGCGCGCTGGGGCGAACATCACGACGAACTGGCCAACGCCACGCTCGTGCCCAAGACCAAGTCCTGGTACATGGGCACCAATATCGAAGGCAAGCAGCAGCGACTGTTGGCCTACGTGGGCGGCGCCAGTACCTACCGCTTAGCCTGCGACAAAATCGCGGAAGAGGGCTATCCCGAGTCCGTGTTCAGCTAAGCGCCTTTGTCTGGCGCGCGCGTGCCCGCCGGCGCGCGCCAGTTTTGGCCTGTATCCAAAAATTTTCCGGAGTGTCCTCAATGAGCGCGAACCCGAACGAGCAAGACGTCGCCCGCTTCACCGAAGCCGTGTCGATTGCCAATATCCCCACCCTGCTCATGACGCTGGTGCAGATGACCGGCGAGCGCCGTTGGCTGGAAGTCCCGTATCGCCCCGCGCGCAGCGTGGGCCTTGGCGATAACGATACCGGCGGGCTGCCGGATGAGATTCAGGATGAAATCCGCGCGGCCGCGCTGAAGGCCATTCTGGAATGGCGCGCGGGCAAGCCGCTGGCGATCGATGAACCCTCGCCGGAAATGCTGGTAGAGATGCTGTCGGTTGCGATGGGTGAAGAAGTGCCCGCGCACTACGGGCGCTTCACGGCGGAGCTGTTTGGCCACCGGCCAGTGTCGGAAGAGAAGGTCACGGTGCCGGCAGGCTTTCACGTGGTGGTGATTGGCTGCGGCGTGTCCGGCATTTGCGCGGCGGTCAATCTGAAGGCCGCCGGCATTCCGTTCACCGTGATTGAGAAAAATGATTCGGTGGGCGGCGTGTGGCGCGAGAACCATTACCCCGGCGCCGGCGTGGATACCCCGAATCACCTTTATTCGTACTCGTTCGCCAAGTACGACTGGCCGATGTACTTCGCGCTGCGTAACGACCTCCACACTTATCTCAAGCACGTCGCGGCCGAGTTTGAGCTCCATCCGTTTATTCGCCTCAACACGCGCGTCAACACCACGGTTTACGACGAAGCCACCCAGTGCTGGACGGTCAGCGTGACCAAGCCCGACGGCAGCCGCGAATCCCTGAAAGCCAACGTGGTGATTAGCGCGGCGGGGATTTTCAATCCGCCGGTGTGGCCGAACATCGAAGGCCTGAAGACTTTCGAGGGCCCGTGCTTCCACACCGCCGAATGGCGCGACGACGTGGACCTCACGGACAAAAACGTGGCCATCATCGGCAACGGCGCGAGCTGCATGCAGATTGGCCCGGAAATCCAGCACAAGGTGAAGTCGCTCACCATCTTCCAGCGCTCGCCGCACTGGGCCGCGCCGTTCCCGCAGTTCCGCAAACAGGTACCAGACGCCATGCGTTTCCTGTTTAACGAAGTGCCGCTGTATCAGGCCTGGTATCGCGTGAAGCTCGGTTGGACCATCAACGATCGCGTGCACGCCACGCTGCAAAAAGATCCCAACTGGCCGCACAAGGAGCGCTCGCTCAACGCCACCAACGATGCGCATCGCGCCTACTACACGCGCTATATCAAGGAACAACTGGGCGACCGTCAGGATTTGATCGACAAAGTACTGCCCACCTATCCGCCGTTTGGCAAACGCATGCTGATGGACAACGGCTGGTATCGCATGCTCCGCAACGAGCACGTGCATCTGGTGGAAGAGCGCATCGACCATGTGGACGCCCACGCCGTGCATACCGCAGACGGCAAGGCCCACGAAGCCGATGTGCTGGTAATTGCGACCGGCTTCGATGTGCTCAACTTCGTGAACACCTACGAGATCGTGGGCCGCGGCGGTCAGACACTGCGCGAGGCCTGGGAGGGCGATAACGCGAAAGCCTATCTCGGCACCGTCGTCCCCAACTTCCCCAACCTCTTCATCATGTACGGCCCCAACCTGCAGCCCGGCCACGGCGGCAGCCTGATTGTGGTGGTGGAAATGCAGATGCGTTTCATCATGGACATGCTGCGGCAGATGAACGCGAACGCCGTCGGGGTGGCGGAATGCCGGCCCGAAGTGCACGCCGAGTACAACCGCAAGGTCGACGAAGCCCACGCCAATATGGTGTGGTCGCATGAAGGCATGACCACCTACTACCGTAACGATCGCGGTCGCATCGTGGTGAACGGCCCCTTTCTCAACGTCGATTTCTACGAAATGACGCGCGAGGCCAAGCTGGATGAGTTTGTGCTGGAGCCGCGTCGGGCCTGAGTGAGCGGGCGGGGAATGGCGTCAGGCGGCGGGTGTGTCGCCTGTTCACCGTAGGGCAGTGCGTTAACGGCCTGTTTGCCCTCGGTGTCTGCTTCGGGGTTGATTCAGGGCCTCGGTGGTCAGGGGGGCTGCCCGTTCATGCTTCGACAAGCTCAGCACGAACGGGGGATCGGCTGAGCGATGAACAGCTGAGAGGCCTCGTCGTCGTGATGGCATTCAGCCTTCGTTCTTGCTCACCCCGGACTGGCCGGCGCGCTCAAACCCCTTTCGTGCCGCCGTTTGTCGGCGGATGAATGGGATTGGTGTTGGCGCAGCCCGTGCAGCGCGACGCCGGCCTCGGTGGTCAGGGGGGGTGCCCGTTCATG
>CANFVX010000167.1 GCA_947450495.1 Gammaproteobacteria bacterium | reverse complement strand
CAGTTGCTGGGCGCGGTTGAAATAGAAAAAGCGGAGGCCCAAGTCCCCGGTATCGTCGCCAATGCGGCAGACCAGCGAGCGCCGTTTCCCAAACTGCACGTGGCTAGTTTCGATCTGTCCCTCAACGACGACTTCGGTCTGCGGGCGCGCGGCGGCAATCGGGGTGATGCGCGTGCGGTCCTGATAGCGGGCGGGCAGATGGAACACCAGATCGCGAATGGTGAAGAGGCCGAGTTTGGCCAACGCTTCGGCGACGCTCGGGCCCACCCCGGACAGGCGCAAGACCGGGTCTTTGAGTTGCGCGGGTGCGGCGGATGCCATGTGCTGGCGCTCGCGCCGTTTTAGCCTGGCAGCACCAGCACCGCGTCGACCTCAACCAGCGCGCCCTTGGGCAGCGCTGAAATCTGCACCGTGGCGCGCGCCGGATAGGGTGCTTTGAAGAGCCGCGTCATGGCTTCGTTCACTTGCGGAAAATGACCAAGGTCGACCAGATACACCGTGAGTTTGACCGCATCGTCCAGACTGCCTCCGGCGGCCACGGCGACGGCAGCCAGATTGCGAAACACCTGTTCGATCTGCGGCTCGATGTCGGTAGACACCAGCGTCATGCTGACCGGATCGAGCGGGATCTGACCCGACAGATACACCGTGTTACCCGCGCGGATGGCCTGCGAGTAGGCGCCAATAGCCTGGGGGGCGGTGTCGGTGGAAATGGCGGTGCGGGTCATGCAGAACTCCTTGTGGCTGGTGGTGAGAGTGGGCGCGATGGAATGCGGGATTAGGCCCGCTTGCGGTTCACCCGCACAACAGAATTCACCCGGCGCACGATGCGAATGACGTCCGCCAGATGCTTGCGGTCGCGCACGGTGACCACGATGCGCATATTGCTGTTGCGCTCGTTACGTTCGGAAATCGATACGTCTTCAATGTTGGCGTTGGCGTCGGCGACTGCGGCCGCAATCGTGGCCAGCGTTCCTCGCTGGTTAATGACGTCCAGCGAGAGCTCCACGCTGAATTCCCGATCCACCACCGGCGCCCATTGCACATCCAGCCACTTCTCCGGCGCGCTGCGATACTCCACGACGTTGGCGCAATGCTGCTGATGGACCACGATGCCGCGGCCGGCGGTGAGAAAGCCAACGATGGAGTCGCCTGGGAGCGGATAACAGCACTTGGGGAAGCTCACCACCATCCCTTCGGTACCGCGAATTGCCAGCGGCACCGGTGAGCCCTCGCTTGCGCCGCGCCGGCGCTTGCGGGCTTTGGTCGCGGCATCGTCTTCGACCGGTGTTTCGGGCTGCAGCAGCCGCACGACGAGCGGCGCCGGGCGGTTGCCCAAGCCAATTTCGGTATAGAGACGGTCGACGCTTTCGAGCTTGAGATTGGTGAGCACTGCGGCGAACGCCTCGCTGTCCAGCACGTCACGCCCCAGACCTGCGGTTTCGAGTTCGCGCTCCAGCATGCGTTTGCCCAGCGCCCGCGCTTCGTCGGTCTGCAGGTTCTTGAGGTAATGGCGGATGGTGGCGCGGGCCTTGCCGGTCACCACAAAGGTAAGCCAGGAAGGATTGGGGCGCGCGCCGGGTGCGGTCACGATCTCCACCGTCTGGCCGGTCACCAGCGGCGTGCGCAGCGGCGCGAGCTGGCGGTTGATGCGGCACGCCACGCAGCCGTTGCCGAGGTCGGTGTGAATGGCGTAAGCAAAATCCACCGCCGTCGCACCGCGCGGCAAGGCCATGATCGAGCCCTTGGGCGTGAACACGTAGACCTCATCGGGGAAGAGGTCGATTTTCACGTTCTCTAAAAACTCTTGCGAATTCCCCGCCTGCTGCTGCATTTCGAGAATACCGCGCAGCCATTCGCGCGCGCGTTTGTTGGCGCTCTTGGCGGCGCCGTCGCCGGTCTTGTACAGCCAGTGCGCGGCGATCCCGGCCTCCGCCACCTGATCCATCTCGCCGGTACGGATCTGCACCTCAATCGGCACGCCAAACGGGCCAAACAGCACCGTGTGCAGCGACTGGTAGCCGTTGGCCTTGGGGATCGCGATGTAATCCTTGAACCTGCCTGGCACCGGCTTGTACAGGCTGTGCAGGATGCCGAGCGCGCGATAGCAGGTGTCGACCGAATCCACGATCACGCGGAAGGCGTAGACGTCATGCACCCCGGAGAAACCCAGATGTTTCTCGCGCATTTTTTCGTAAATGCTAAAGATGTGCTTCTCGCGGCCCAGCACGTGGGCGACGAGGCGCTCCTGCCGCAGATGCCGTTTGATGCGGTCTTTAATCTTGTCGACCACCTCCTTGCGGTTACCCCGAACTCTCAACATCTCCTGACGGATAGTGCGGTAGCGAAGCGGATATAGCGCCGCGAAGCCGAGGTCTTCAAGCTCCATGCGAATGCTGTTGATGCCTAGACGCTGGGCAATCGGCGCGTAGATTTCCAGCGTTTCGCGGGCAATGCGTCGGCGCTTTTCGGGCTTGAGCGCGCTCAGCGTGCGCATGTTGTGCAGGCGGTCGGCAAGCTTGACCAGAATGACGCGGATGTCGTCCGCCATCGCCATCAGCATGCGCTGGAAGTTCCGCGCCTGGGTTTCGGCCTGAGATTCGAATTCGAGCTGGGTGAGTTTGGACAGGCCATCCACGATCGCCGCGACTTCGCTGCCGAATTCGCTGGACACGCTGTCGCGGTCTATCGCGGTGTCTTCAATCACGTCGTGCAAGATCGCCGCGATCAGCGTTTCGTGATCCATGTGCATATCGGCAAGGATCAGCGCGACGGCGAGCGGGTGCTGGATGTAGGGCTCGCCGGACTTGCGGTGCTGGCCCGCATGGGCTGCATCGCTGAAGTGATAGGCGTGGCGCACCTGCTCAACCTGTTCGGGCTGCAGATAGGTGCTAATGCGGGTACAGAGGTCTGCGACCTCAAGGATTTCCGGTTGAGCGTTCATGACCGGGTAGCACACGCGCCGGCCCGCATCGCGGGCCGGGCGTCAGCGCTGCGGACTGAGGGCAGTACGCCCTTGGCGGGCGTCACGGCAGCGGGACGGTATCAGGGATATTCGGGCGGCGGCGCGGCTTCGTGCTCAAGGTAGGCGCGCTCGGCCAGTTCGTATTCTTCGGCGGCGCGCTGCTTGGCGTCGAGTTCGTCCAGCACCTCGCGGGTAATCAGGCCAGAAGCAATTTCCCGGAGCGCGACGACGGTGGGCTTGTCGCCTTCTTCCGGCACCAGCGGTTGGGCGCCACGGGCGACCTGACGGGCGCGGCGGCTGGCAACGATAACGAGGTCGAACCGGTTGTCGACGTGATCAAGGCAGTCTTCGATAGTGATGCGGGCCATTGGGGTCTCGCTATTAACGGCTTAGCTGCGGGCCAAGGATGGTAACAGACGCCCCTCGCCGGTGTCATCGGCGGCGGATCAGGGGCGCGTGCCCAGCCGGCGCTTCTGCACGATGGCGCGCAGCTCGCCAAGGGCGCGCTCAAAGTCGTCGTTCAGCACCACGTGGTCGTATTCGCCCTGATGCGAGATCTCCTCGGCGGCCGCGCGCATGCGGCGTTCGATGGTTTCCGCGTTGTCCTGCGCGCGCTGGATCAGCCGCTGACGCAGGGTTTCGATCGAAGGCGGCAGAATGAAAATGCTGAGCGAGCCTGGAAAAATCTCCCGAATGCGCCGCGCACCCTGCCAGTCGATTTCCAGCACCACGTCGTCGCCGGCGGCCAGCAGGGCCTCGATGCCGCGCCGCGAAGTGCCATAGAGATTGCCGAAGACGGTGGCGTGTTCCAGAAAATCGCCTTGGGCGGCCATCGCCCCGAACGTGTCTGTGCTAACGAAGTAATAGTTCACGCCCTCCTGCTCGCCGGGGCGCATCGGGCGCGTGGTGTGCGAGACGGAGACTTTGAGGCGCGCCGTGTCGGCCAGCAGCGCGTTAATGAGGCTGGTCTTACCCGCGCCGGAGGGCGCGGAGACGATGTAGAGCTGACCGGTCATTCGAGATTCTGGATTTGCTCGCGGATCTGTTCGATCAGCACTTTCAATTCCACCGACGCGCTCGAGGTATCGATATGCGCGGATTTGGAGCCCAGCGTGTTGGCCTCGCGGTTGAGCTCCTGCATGAGGAAGTCCAGACGTCGCCCGATGGGCTGGTCTTGCCCCATCACCCGCACAACTTCCTGCAAATGAGTTTCCAGCCGGTCGAGTTCCTCGGCCACGTCCAGACGTTGAATCAGCAACGCGCATTCCTGTTCCACCCGCGCGGGGTCCAGCGTGCCGGCCAGTTCGGTGATGCGGGCCACCTGCCGCGCGCGGAGCGCGGTGAGGATCTCTGGCACCCGGGTGCGCATGGTTTTGGTAATCGCGCTCATGTCCGTGCAGCGGTCCAGCACCAGCGCTTTCAATTTCTCGCCCTCGCGGTCGCGGTTCTCCAGCAGCTGCCCCAGCGCCTTGTCGAGCGCCTCCAGCACGGCTTTAGAGACGAGATCAAAATCGGCGTGTGGGGTTTCCAGCACCTGCGGCCAGCGCAGGACGTCCAGCGGATTGATCGGCGCCGGCTGTGGCAGCAAGGCGGCGACGGTGGCGGCGGCATTGGCGATTTGCCGTGCGAGTTCAGTGTTGACCTTCAACTCCGACTGGTCGCGCGCGGCGGCTTCGAAGCGGAGCGTGCAATCGAGCTTGCCGCGATTCAGGCGGGCGGACAGCCGATTGCGGATTTCATGGTCCAGCCCGCGAAATTCTTCCGGCAGCCGCAGGCTGACTTCCAGAAACCGGTGATTGACGGATCGCAGCTCCCACACGGCCCGGCCGCCAGCAGTGCTGGCTTCGAGGCGGGCAAACGCGGTCATGCTGCGAGCCATAAAGTCTCCGGCTTGAGAGTGAAAACAGCCGGCATCTTAGCCGCCGAGCAAGGCAGGCGCTACGCGAGACCGCTATACTCCCGGCTCATCCACACCCGGACTTTGCCCCATGAGCAATCGCCCCAGCGGCCGCGCGCCCGACGAAATGCGGACCGTGCGTTTTACGCGTCGTTTCACCATGCATGCCGAAGGCTCGGTGCTGGTGGAGTTCGGCAATACCCGCGTGCTGTGCACCGCATCGGTCGATGAAAAGCCGCCCGGCTGGATGAAGGGCAAGGGTCTGGGTTGGGTGACCGCCGAATACGGCATGCTGCCGCGGGCCACCCATACCCGCGCCAGACGTGAGGCTGCCGACGGCAAACAGGGCGGCCGCACGCAGGAAATCCAGCGGCTGATTGGGCGCTCTTTGCGAGCGGTAGTAGACCGCGCGGCGCTGGGAGAGCGCTCCATCCTCATCGACTGCGACGTGCTGCAAGCCGATGGCGGCACGCGCACGGCGGCCATCACCGGCGGTTACGTGGCGCTGGTCGACGCCGTGCGCCACCTCATGAAAAACAAAATCATCACCAAGAATCCTATTCACGGCGCGATTGCCTCGGTGTCGGTGGGTATCGCTCGCGGCATCCCGGTGCTGGACTTGGACTACGCCGAGGATTCCACCGCCGAAACAGATATGAACGTGGTGATGAACGCCGCCGGTCATTTCGTGGAAGTGCAGGGCACCGCCGAAGGTCACGCCTTCCGTCGCGATGAACTCAACGCGCTGCTGGATCTGGCAGACAAAGGCATCCGCGAGCTTTTTCTCGCGCAGGAAGCCTGTCTCGCGGCGGACTAGGCAGCGCATGAGCACACTGATTCTGGCCTCGGGCAATCGCGGCAAGCAGCGCGAGTTTGCGGATTTGCTTGCCGGCTCGCCCTGGCAGCTGCGCCTGCAGTCAGAATTTGGCGTGACGGAAGCGGCAGAAACCGGCCTCACGTTTATTGAGAACGCGCTCATCAAAGCGCGCCACGCGGCGCACATCACGGGTCTGCCGACGGTGGCAGATGATTCCGGGATTGTGTGCGATGCGCTAGCCGGCGCGCCCGGCATTTACTCCGCGCGCTACAGCGGCGAGGGCGTGACTGATGCGCAAAACCTCGCGCATCTGCTCCACGCGATGACGGATGTGCCGGACGTTTTGCGCACTTGTCGCTACGTCTGCGTGTTGGTCTACCTGCGGCATGCCGCCGACCCTTGTCCGCTGATCGCTGAAGGCACTTGGGAAGGCATGGTGGCGCGAGAACCGCGCGGAGAAGGCGGCTTCGGCTACGACCCGGTGTTCTGGGTGCCCGAAGACCACTGCACGGCCGCTGAGCTTGCCCCAGCCCGCAAACATGCCCTCAGTCATCGCGGGCAGGCGCTGCGAAGCTTGGCGGCGCGACTGACCGCTGCGTCGTGAGCGCACTCGATCCGGCGCAGGTCCCGCTAACGCTCTACATACACCTGCCCTGGTGTGTGCGCAAATGCCCCTACTGTGATTTCAATTCCCACGAGGCCAACGGCGCCTTGCCCGAGGCCGCGTATGTCGAGGCCTTGCTCCGCGATTTGGATGAAGAACTCGCGTCTGACGAAAGTCGCGCTTTGCAGGCCATTTTTATCGGTGGCGGCACGCCAAGCCTCTTCTCCGGTGCGGCGATCACTCAATTGCTGAACGGCGTGCGGGCGCGTCTGGCGCTGGTGCCCGAGGCCGAAATTACCTTGGAGGCCAATCCCGGCGCGGTCGATGAAGCGCACTTCGCGCAGTATCGGCAGGCCGGGGTGAATCGCCTTTCCATCGGCGTGCAAAGTCTGCGCGCCGCGCAGCTGCAGGCGCTGGGGCGTATCCACACGCCGGGCGACGTGACGCGTGCGGTGGCGGCCGCCCGCGCCGCAGGCTTCGAGAATTTCAATCTTGATCTGATGCACGGGCTACCCGGCGACGCGGCCGGCGATGCGCTGGCCGATTTGCAGGCCGCGCTCGAGTTCGGGCCGACGCATCTGTCCTGGTATCAACTGACGCTGGAAGAGGGCACGGCCTTCGCGCGGCGCCCGCCAGTCTTGCCGGACGAAGACCTCACAGCCGTTGATTTCGAGGCCGGCTGCGCGCTGCTCGCGGCGGCCGGCTTTCAGCGCTACGAGGTGTCGGCCTGGAGCCTCCCCGGCCGGGAATCCCGCCATAACCTCAACTACTGGACCTTCGGCGACTATCTCGCGATTGGCGCCGGCGCCCACGGCAAACTCACGCGGGCAGGCTACATCGAGCGCAGCCTGAAACGGCGGCACCCGCAGGCCTATATGAAAGCGCCGCTGGATGAGCGGCGCACGGTGCCGGCGAGCGAGCTGGTAATGGAGTTTGTGATCAACGCCTTCCGCCTGCAGGGCGGTTTTGAGCGCGAGATCTTTTCCCAGCGTACCGGCTTGCCCTGGGCGGCGCTGGCGCCTCAGGTCGAGGAAGCTGGTGCGCGAGGCTGGCTGTGGGAGCGCGCAGGGAAAGTCGGGCCTACCCCAAGCGGCTTTGCCTTTCTCAACGACCTCCAGCTGTTGTTCATGCCGACCGACGACCACGACCCGTAACTTCGCAACGGCAATTAAACCTCAAGGCGACTACAGTCTCGCCGATAGAGCCTCAGACAGACCCTCCCGACCCAGCATTAGTAAATTTATGGCACTCAACCTCAAAGACTTCCGTT
>CANFVX010000166.1 GCA_947450495.1 Gammaproteobacteria bacterium | reverse complement strand
GGCAAAACTGCTCGACAAGGGCGACATTGCCTACGGTCGTATCAACTACATGGACGACGTGTGGCAACACCCGGCGCTCAAAACCAAGGAAGTGGAATCGCGCGGCGCGCGGGCTACGTTTGTGCGTCGGGTGTGCGATCCGGGCACGGAAGTCCGTGTGGTGCCAACACTGGGCGAGCACACGGTGGCCGTCAGAGAAGAGTTCGGCTGATCCCGTTGGCGAAGACGGGACAATTTCACATCAATAGAAAACAACGCAGGGGAGAGAGTATGAAAATCAAATCCGTATTGTTGAGCGCACTGGTACTGGCCGGCGGCATGGCGTCCGCGCACGCGGCCGACAACTGGTATCCGTCGAAATGGGGCGCAGAAGATGAACTGGGCACGGCCAATATGAACAGCCCGGAACGCGCGCTGGAAGCGTCGAAACTGATCAAGACCGGCAAGACCTATCGCCTCGCGATCGAAACCAATGCCAAGACGCCGTCCTTCGCGCCGCGCTATTTTCACATCACCGTGCTCACGCCTAACCAGGCGCCGGGTCAGTCCTTGGGTGAAAACAAGTTCAACTTCGCCGACGATATGTTCGCGGGCTGGATGGGCACCGGCACCCAGATCGACGGTCTGGGCCACGCGGCGATTGATGACGTCTACTACAACGGCAAGCACGGCCGCGATTTCATCCGTACCGATGGCCTCACCAAGTTCGGCACCCAAAACCTGCCGCCCTTCGTTACGCGCGGTGTGCTGATCGACATGGCGGCCTGCAAAGGCACCGACCTCATTCCCGAAGGCACCGCCTACAGCAAGAAAGATGTGGTGGATTGCGCGGCCAAGGAAAAGGTCGAGATTCGTAAAGGCGACGTGGTGCTGTTCCACTCCGGCTGGCTGAATCTGTTGGGTAAAGACGACGCCCGCTTTGGCAAGGCCGAGCCGGGCATTGGCGTGGAAGCCGCCGAATATCTGGCCTCGCTGGGCGTGATGGCGGTGGGCGCCGACACCTGGGCGCTGGAAGTGCTGCCGGGCGAGAAGAAGAACAACCTGTTCCCGGTGCATCAGACCTTGATTGCCAAGAACGGCACTTACATTCTCGAGAACATCGACTCCCGCGAACTCGCCAAGGACAAGGCTTACGAGTTTATGTTCGTGCTGGGCGCCGCCCGTTTCACCGGCGCGGTCCAGATGATCATCAACCCGGTCGCCATCCGCTAAGCCACTCCTGCCGCGTCCGGCGCCCCGCCGGGCGCGGCTCATTTTCATCAAGACAGACAGGCCACTCGCATGAGCAGCATTACGATCGACGGTCCCTATTTCGAAGACTTCTCCATCGGCCAGACCTTCGCCGCCCCCTCGCTCACGGTGACCGAAGGCCATGCGGCGATGTACTCCGCGCTGTTCGGGGATCGCATGCGCTTGCCGCTCGACCATCACCTCTGCCGACGCGTGACCGGTGACGAGCGCTGGCTGGCACATTCCTATCTGGTGGTGCATCTGGCCGCCGGCCAGACGACCTACGCCTCCCAGCATGTGAAAGGCAATCTGTTTTATCGCGGTCTAATCCTGCAGCGCCCGGTGCACATCGGCGACTCGCTCTACACCACCACCAAGGTCGTGGGCCTGAAGCAAAACAAGGCCAAGCCGGGGCGTGACGCCACGGGCATGGTGGCGCTGGAAATGACCACCGTGAACCAGCGCGACGAAGTGGTACTGCACTTCTGGCGCTCACCGATGCTGGCTTGCCGCAACCCGGCGGCGGATACCGGCCATAACGATGATTTCGGCTGGATCAAAAACACCTTCTCAGTAGAAGAACTGCTGGCCGTGCTCCCGCAGGGCTGGAATTTGGCGCCGCTGGCCAGCGAGCTGACCGGCCTGCGCGCGCCGGTGCTGAAGGCGGGTGATGAAATCGACGTTGGACCGCGCGATACCGTGACCTGTGCACCGGAACTCGTGCGCATGTCGCTCAACATCGCCTACACCCACACCGACGCCACCCGCAGCTATCTCGGCCAGCGTCTGGTCTACGGCGGCCACACGATTTCGCTCGCGCTCGCGCAAATCACGCGCGCCCTGCCCAATCTGCTGGCGATGATCGCCTGGCGCTATTGCGACCACCTCGGACCGGTGCTGGAAGGCGACATCATCAGCACCAAGTTCAAGGTGCTGGACGTCATTGAAGCCCCCGGCGGCGGGCGTTTGTACGATCTGGACGTTGAAGCCTTCGCCACCCGCAAAGACGCAAGCGGCGAATACAAAACAGAGAAAGTGCTGGCCTGGGGCTTGGTGACCTGGGGCGCCTGAAACGCCTCGCGACCACCTTGTCTTTAAGGGGCTTACACGCGGGCCGGCGTCCGGCCCGCGTGGTGGGCCCATTCCCGCGCCCCGGCCGGCAGCATCAAGGCCAGCGCGCAGGCTGCCGTCAGCAGCAGCAAGCCACTATCACTGGTCGCGGGCGCGCCAAACAGCGGTGGTACCGCGTAGGCCAGCAAGATATGGAAGCTGAAGACTTCCAGCGAATGGCGGCCCAACAGCGCCAGCCAGACCACTCTGGCCTGCAGCGGGAACCACGCTATCAAGCGCGCGCCCAGATGGACCAGCAACAGCACGTTCAACACCCGCAAAGGCGCCAGATTGGCTTTGCTAAACCGCGCCAAAGTCGTAGGCGGCAATTCAAGAAAATGATGGCGGGCGGCAAAGCACACCAGCGCCAGCCCGAAGCTTGCCGCGATTACCCAAGGCCGCCGACTCCATTGCGCCAGCGCATTTTGCGGCGGCAGCACCGCACAGCACATTCCCAGCACAAACAATAGCTGCCAGGTCAGCAGATTGGGCCAGACCGAAGGGATGGGCGACACGGCGATTGCCAGCGCCGATAGCGGGTCCCAGTGCTGTCCTAGCAGCCAGACCAAGGCGCTGCCGAGCGCAAGCCAAACCGCAGATCCGGGGCGGTTCAAACACCAGAGCAAAGCAGGGGCCAGCAGCAGGAGCAGGACGTAAACCGGTAGCACGTCGAAGTACTGCGGCCTGTAGATCAAGGCCGCCGCCCAGCCGATCAGCGACCAGCCGTAGGTTCGCGCATCGGCGGCCCGCTCGGCCCACGCGCCATCGTCACCCACGCCGCCCAGCGCCACCCCAAACGCGATCGCCAGCGCCGAAAGATGGTAGCCATAAATCACCACGGCCCGCCGCAGACTCTTGCGCCAGAGCATTCCCGGCTGGTCGAGATAGCGACGATAGGCCAGCACATAGGCGTAACCGGCCAGAATGAAAAAACCTTCCATGGCCGAGACAAAGCCCAGCGTCTCGCTGGAATAGCGCGTGATCCACGGCGGCGCCACGTGGTCGATGGTCATGACCACCAGCAATAGCCCGCGCAGGGTATCTATCCGGTAGTCCCGTCCTGCGGAAAACGTCACCGCGAGCGCCTCGCTGGGCCAGGCAGCGCTACACGCCGGCGGTGTGGCCGCCATCAACGGTGATGAGATTACCGTTCATGAACCGCGAGGCATCGGAACTCAAAAAGATAATGGCGCCGTCCAGTTCGTCCGGCGTGCCGAAACGCTTGGCCGGCACGCGCTGACGCAGACGGTCGCCGGCGGGGCTCGCCAGCCATTCGTCGTTCATTTCGGTGATGAAGTAACCCGGCGCGATGGCGTTTACGCGTATGCCCTTGGCGGCGAGGTCGACACAGAGGTCACGGCCGAGATTGATCAAGCCGGCTTTGGCCGCGCTGTACGGCGCAAGATGCCCAATCGCACGAATGCCGAGAATCGACGCGATATTCACAATGCTGCATTCCCGCTGGTCGGCGAGGCGGCGCTTGATCACTTCCTGCGCCAGCACCCAGGGGCCGCGCAGATTGGTCTCGTAGACCTCATCCCATTCACCGTCCGAGAGCTTTTCTGGCGCGCGCGGGCGGGCGACGCCGGCGTTGTTAATGAGCACATCAATCGGCGCGACCTGCTCGGCCGCTGCGATACAACTGCGAATAGCGTCGCGGTCGCGAACATCCAGCCCATACACATCGCAGCGTCCCCCTTCGGCCCGGAGCTCATCCGCCAAAGCCTCGAGTTTCTCCACGCCGCGCGCCGCCATCGCCACGCGCGCGCCGGCGCGGGTGAGCGTTCTGGCCCAATGCCGGCCAAGGCCGCTCGAAGCACCGGTGAGCAGGATGTGTTTGCTGCTGAGGTCAAACACAGCGGAAATAAAAGCTTTGGCATCGGACATGAACGCGGTGCTCCCGGAAGTTTGGCGTTATCGGTCGGTATTCAGCGCGGGCGCAAGGGGCCACGCGGGATCAAATGTCGCTGCCCACCACGCAATGGGCGCATTGCACGTTGAAGGTTTGTTCTGCTCGGCGAGAAAAGCTGCCAATAAGGGCGGGATCTGCCACAGTTAAAAAAATCCTCGCGCCGTTTTCCCGCCAAGTCTGGCGAACGGATTCAGCGTGACGCGAGAATACTCAATCGGGGCGCGTGGCGTCATCGGAAAAAATTCATCGCCAGGGGCCACTGCATTCGCTTGAGCGGAGCGCCGCCGCTTGCTGCCTACAGGAGAGCGCTTTTGTCCGATTCAACACCCGCTGATAGGCCCACCACATCGGCCGCCTTGGCGTGGCCGCTGGTCCTCGGCCTGGCTGCCTTTGCGCTGTTGTTGTTCGTGGGCAGTAAACCAGAAGTGCTGGGCATGAACTCGGATGGCGTCGTCTATTTGCTGATGGCCGACGTCATGCGCGGCCACAGCGCAACAACGGCGGCCTTCAGAGATCAGCTGTGGAACGCGCACTCGTTTCCACCGCTGTTTCCACTACTGCTGGCGCTCGCGGGCGGCGGGAGTACCACTCCCCGCATCGACTATGGGTTTGGGGCGTTCTTTCTGGCGCTGTCGGTCGGCATGGCCTGGTGCTGGACCGTCCGTAGCGGTGGCTCCAGAGCGGCAGCGCTGGCGAGCGCTCTGCCCCTTTGGCTTAGCCCCATTGCGCTTATCACCGCGATGGGTATCTTCAGCGAACCGCTGTATATCGCGCTCACACTGGGCGCGTTTGCCCTTATCGCTCAGCGCCAACGCCGCGCGCGAGATTGGTATATCGCGGCTGCTTTACTGGGCATTGCGGCGATTACGCGCACCGTCGGTATTTTTGCAGTGCTCGGCTTGTGGTTGTCGGTGTTCATTCAGCGCCCCCCTGCCGCACGCTGGAAAATGCTCGTCCTGAGCCTGCTGCCCTTAGTGCTTTGGAACGGGGTCAAGCAATCCATGGGGTGGCACAGCAGCTATGCGATGTCGCTCTATGCCGGCGATCTGCTCTCTTCGGCCAGCAGCGTTTTGCAGCAAGTGCCCATCAATCTTCAGGGCCTCGCGTATCACACGGTGCGTGATTTTGACTGGTTACGCGCCCCTTATAGTCAGATCAGTCTGAGCTTGCTCGGGCTGCTCTCCCTGTTACACCTGCTGCGACGCCTGCGCGGCGCCGAGCCCGACGCCTTCTACGTCGCCGCCTATCTCATGGTGTTAGCGGCGTGGCCGTATCCCAACGATATGGGCCGACTGGTGCTGGTGGTACTGCCGCTGTTGACGGCTTACGCGGTGAAAGAAACTGGGCTGCTGGCGGGCAGTCTTGGCAAGAGGTCGTGGCACAAGGCGCTCGAAGCCACCGCGGTCACGGTGCTGGCCTTTGTGATGCTCCCCAGCGCGCTGTCATGGCTTGGCCAAATTGCCCACGCCAGCACGGCAGAGGAAAAAGTCTGGGTGCGAATTCCGCAGTGGTTCGACTCCGGTAGCTGGGCCGACTCAAAAGCCAGCATGGAGTTTGGGGTGCGCATCTCAACCGAAATTCGCGAGTTGCGGAATCTGCTGCCCGCAGACATCTGCGTGAGTTCGATGATGCCGGAAAGCCTGATGCTCAACACCGGCCGGGTGGCTAAGGGGCTCCCGGCACCGCAGGCCCCGCTGGACGCGCTACGCGCTTCATTGGCGGCCTGTCCTTATGTGGTCATGATTCGGGGCCGCGTCTGGCCCAACATCCACTACCCCGAGTATTACCCGGCGACCAGACTCGCAGATGAGTTGCGGCCCTTGAAGGTGGTGCCGTTGGAACCGTTCAATGCGGAGAGTCCGCCGCTGCTGGTGCTGGCCCGCTATGAACCAGCCGCCGCACCACAATCACCCTGATCGATTGTGACCCGATCAAGGGCCCATGCTGGGCCCCGACCGGGGTTGCTGAGCCCTAGCGCCCCGTGACGCTCAGTTCGCTCGGCTCGAAATCCTTTTGCTTCACGCTCTTCGGATTAATCACGGCCATCATCTGCAGGGTCGTGCAGTGCATGTTCTGCAGGTCAACCATGGTGGAGGTATCCAGCAAGGGCACGCCTGAGCCCTGATTCTCCGGGAGGTGGTAATCCGGATGCGCCAAGCCGGCCATCCCGATTTTCCAAAGGAGCCCACCGCGATCGTAGGTCTTGCCCAACACCGGGAAGGAAGTCTGCGTGTCGACGTAGAAGAAGCGCTTCGAGAGCGGATGATCGGCGCGCACCGGGGCACCCTCTAGCACCCACACTTTGCGCAGTTGCCAGGTCACCTTCGGGAAACACCCCGCTTTACCGTTGAAATCCACGAAGTGATAGTCGCTATGTGAGGCCTTCTGGTTAGAGAGTTCGACCTGATCGTGGCGATACATGGGCAGCATCACAAAACTGGAACCCTTGAAGTGCCAGGTCATATCCTTGATGCGGCCGCTGTAGCCGAGGAAATCTTCGATCATCAGATCGCTGCCGAGGAAGGAGTCGGTGCGCGCGGTGGTCGCGATGCGGCGCACGCGGCGCAAGGTGGGGATATACATCCAGCCCTGCTCGTCCGCGTTGTCGTCCGCGTTGTAGAACATGAGCAGGCGGGTGCCGCCGACGTCTGCCGGGTCTTCCGCCGTTAACGTAATCGCGTTGTAGACGTCGTAGGGGTTGCGCGCCAAATCCGGCGTCGGTTCGACGACGTGACGGTATCTGAACCGCATCGCGGTCGCGCTGAACGTTAGCGTGCGTTCGAGTTGTCCGGAGCGCATATCGCGATAGCCCCAGTACATCTCCGGAATGGCGCCGCTGTCGCCGGCAAAGGCATAGCGCATGTTCCAAGCCAGTTTGTCGCCGGCACGCGGGTCATCGGTGGAGAGTTCGCCCGGAAACGGGCGGCCGGCGGTGTAGTTCTGCAAGGCGCCCGCGCCCTCTCCCATCTGCGCCTGCCCGCCGTATTTCTGTGTCGCGGCCACGTAGTTGGGATGTGGGTCAAAGGACAAGGGCTCGCCCACCGGGATGCTAAGCCAGTCCTTGGCGATCAGGTCGGCGATGTCAGGGTCGAGAATCTGTTTGTACTGGGCCACGTTGGAGGCGTTGATGACGGTACCGGGCGGCGGCGCCATCTCCTGAATCTGGGCGGTATCAAAATCAAAATCGCCGGCAACCGCGAGATTGGCCGAGAGGGCCACGCTGGCGATAACACTGAGCGCAAGTTTGGAGGACGTTAACGGAAAACGGTTTTGTCGCACGGAGAATTCCTGTTAGCTGATCG
>CANFVX010000165.1 GCA_947450495.1 Gammaproteobacteria bacterium | reverse complement strand
GCCCAGATGCGGGACTTGGAAGACAGCACGCGCGTGGCGCTCAAGGTGCCAGACGCCGGGTCGGTGGCCCACCAGTGGCAGTTGGCGCTCAAGCCGAGCTTCGTGCCCCGCCGCGCGCCGATGAGTGATTCTGGCGGCTACTAGCCGCCCATCGCGTTCTCGTTCTTTTGCGTTGAGGGGCTTGTCTCGTCACCGCAGGTTCATCTCCTGAGCCACCCCCTCCTGTAGCTTTCCTGGTACGCCCACCGCGTGGTGAGCGTGGGGGGATTTGGTCCCGATTGCGGCCCCCGCCATTCGGCAAAGCTGCTAAACAGGAGTGCTCACGATGTCTCTTTCCCTGCAAAAGCTTTACCCGCACCAGATCTCCGGGGTGCAGTTCCTCGTGCGCCATGGGCGCGCCATCCTCGCCGACGACATGGGGCTCGGCAAAACCCGTCAGGCCATCGTCGCCGCCACCGAAGCGGCGCCGGACGGCGTGGTGCTGGTGATTTGCCCGGCGTCTCTCAAGCTCAACTGGGCGCGGGAAATCCGCCTGGTCGATGCCGCAGCGGCGGTGGAGGTGATGGGCACCGCTGGAGCGCCGGCGAGCGCCCCGCGCTGGGTCGTGGTCAATTACGACCTGCTGGCGCGCGAAGCCGAGCGCCTGCGCGCGGTGCCCTGGTCGGCGGTGATTGTCGACGAAGCCCATTTCATCAAAAACGCCAGCCAGCGCTCCTCGCAGGTGCTGAAACTGTTGGGCGTGACCGACACCAAAGGCGCGCCGGCGCACAAGCCGCCGTTTGTGTTTCTGCTCACCGGCACGCCGATGCCGAATCGGCCACGCGACCTGTTCAACCTGCTGCGCGCGGTGGAGCATCCGGCTTCGCGCAGCTTTTTGTCTTTCGCCAAACGCTACTGCAACGCCTATCGCAACGATTTTGGCTGGGTGACGGACGGCGCCTCCAATCTGGGGGAACTCAATCTCCTCATGAAAGAGGTGATGCTCCGGCGCACCAAGGACGAGGTGCTGGATCTCCCGCCCAAAATTCGCAGTTATGTGCCCGTGGCGCTGGAGGGCGAGGCGGCAAGCAAGGCCAGCGTCGCCTTTGCCGAGTGGTTCGACGGGGCGCGGCCCGATCAGCCCAACGACACCGAGTTTCTCGCCCGCCTGACGCGCCTGCGCGTGGCGCTCCATAAAGCCAAACACAAAGCCTGTGCCGAGCGCATTCGGGATGTGGTGGCGAGCGGGCGCAAGGTGCTGGTGTTTTGCTGTTATCAGGAAGGCATCACCCGGCACAAGAAGACGCTGGGGGAGAACGCGGTGACCATCACCGGCAGCGACGACGCCACCGCGCGCATGGCCGCGGTGGACGCCTTTCAGCAAAACCCCGGGGTGCAGGTGGCCTTGTGCAACCTGATTGCCGGCGGCGTGGGCCTCACGCTCACCGCCGGTACGCACGTAATTTTTCAGGATCTTGACTGGGTGCCGGCCAATCATCTGCAGGCCGAAGACCGCTGTTATCGTTTGGGTCAGACCGAGTCGGTGACGGTGGAGTATTTGCTGGGCGACGGCACGCTCGATGGCTATATCGCACGTTTGCTGGACGCCAAAATGGCCCTCATTTCCGCGGTGGAGGCCGCAGAATTGCCCGACGGCTCCATCCTCGAAGAACTGCAGCGCCAGCTGCAGTCGCTTGCGCCGGCACTCATGCAGGAAGCTAAAGCGCTGGGGGCGACCGGCGACGCCGCCGCCCGGATTGAGGCCATCGGCGCGCAGGTGGCGCAACTCGCGCCGGAGTCGCCGTTGGCGGCGCAGGGCGTATGGGAGTTTCCCAGCAGCTCCTCACCGGGCAAGCTCTACCGCGTGGTGTTTGGTCGGGCTGGGCATTTGCAGTGCGACTGTCCGGGCTTTGCCTGGCGGGGCGAGTGCAAACATGTGCGCGAGGCCCGCAAGGCGGCCGCGAAGTCCTGAGGGGCTGGCGGCAGCAGGCATCCGTGCCGGATCTGGCCGGCACGGTCTTCTAACAGCAAAAGGGCGGGCAATGGCGGGCGAAGAACTGTTTGATGTGGTTAACGAGCGCGACGAAGTCATAGGTGTTGCGCCCCGGGCGCAGGTGCACGCCGAGGGCCTGCGGCATCGAGCGGCGCACGTGCTGGTGTTTAACCCTGAAGGTCACTTGTTTGTGCAAAGACGCTCGTTCTCGAAGGACAACTCGCCGGGCTGCTGGGATACCTCGGCGGCTGGGCACCTTGACGCCGGCGAGGACTATCACGCTGCCGCGCTCCGCGAACTTGGCGAGGAGTTGGGGGTGGCGCCGGATGCGCCGCTAGAGCCGCTGTTTCGCTTCGAGGCTTGCGCCGATACCGGACAGGAGTTCGTGTGGGTGTACCGGGCCATCGTGAGCGCGCCCTTGCAGCTCGAACCTGCCGAAATCATCGACGGGCGCTGGTGTGCGCTGGCCGAGCTGGACGACTGGCGGCGGCGTGCGCCAGACGATTTCACCGCCACGTTTCATCGCATTGCCGAGGCCTTGAGCGCTTCGCAAACAAACGGGGATTGAGGCCGACGGGGCGGCGCTAGCCTGCAATCCGGGCGCGGCCAGCGGCCTGGTCGCGCGAACGTCAATCCGGATTGGATCTGCTGCCGCAAATCGCCGATCCTGTGCGAGTTCTCCCTCCAGCGACAGGAACCCAGATCCCCGTGACCACTGCCAACGCCTCCGCCGCGCGCGACGCCATCCTTGCCATCCAAAAGGGCTTCGAGACTTCCGGTTACATCGCCAGCGATGGCATCGCCACCGCGGTGTTTCTCGCCCAGGCCTTGTCCAAACCCATTCTGGTCGAAGGCCCGCCGGGCGTGGGCAAGACCGAACTCGCCACCGCCACCTCCGCGCTGCTCGGTAAGCCGCTGATTCGCCTGCAGTGCTATGAAGGCCTGGACGAGGCCAAGGCGCTCTACGAATGGAAGTACGGCAAGCAGCTGCTCTATACGCAGGTGCTGAAGGAAAAACTCGGTGACCTCATGCAGGGCGCCGAAGGTCTCAAGCAGTCGTTGGCCCGCTTGCACGAATTCGACGACACCTTCTTCAGCGAAGAATTTCTGGAGCCGCGGCCCTTGCTCAAAGCCCTGTGGGCCAAAGACGGCGCGGTGTTGCTGATCGACGAAATCGATAAATCCGACGAAGAATTTGAGGCTTTTCTGCTGGAGCTGCTGCAGGACTATCAAATCTCGATCCCGGAACTCGGCACCATCAAGGCGGTGAGCACGCCCACGGTGTTCCTGACCTCCAACAACACCCGCGAAATCGGCGACGCGCTGAAGCGCCGCTGTCTGCATCTCTACATCCCGTTTCCGGATAACCGGCTGGAACAGCGCATCATCGCCTCGCGGGTGCCGGCGCTGGCGTCCGAACTCCGTGACCAACTGGTGGGCTTCGTGCAGAGCCTGCGCGGCATGGACATCAAGAAGGCGCCGGCGGTGAGTGAAACCATCGACTGGGCGCGCACGCTGCTTCTGATGCACGCCACCGAGCTGGAACCGGAACTGGTGCGGGCCACGCTCAATGTGCTGCTCAAGTTCCAGTCGGATATCGAACTGGTGGACCTTGAAGTGCCGGCGATGATCCATCGCGCCAGCGTGGGCTAATGACCCAGATCCTTTCCAACTTTATCCAGGTGCTGCGCGCGGCCAGCATCCGGGTCTCGACGGCCGAGAGCATCGACGCCGCGTCGGCGCTTAACGTGGTGGGCTGGGACCATCGCGATCAGTTACGCGAGACCCTGAGCCAGGTGCTGGCGAAGACCCCGGAAGACAAGCGCGCTTTCCACGAATGCTTCGACCGCTTCTTTACCTTCGAAACCGTGCGTGGCGTAGAGGCCAACGTACCCTCGGACGACACCGACGCGGGCGGCCAGCCGCAAATGCCGGAAGCCGGCGCGGGTGGCAGTGGCGTCGGGGGCGGCGGATTGGCCGAGTTGCTGGAGAAGGGCGACAGCGCGGCCTTGCAACAGGCGATGGCCAGCGCCGCGCGCGCGGTGCAGATCCAGAACATTCGGCTCTTTACGCAACGTGGCATGTATGTGCGGCGCGTGCTGGAACAGATGGGCATTGAAGATTTCGACCGCGCCCTGCTCGCCGCCGCGCGCCAACAGCCGGCGGCGCCGGAAGTGGCGCGGATGCGTGAACGCAAGGAGCGCCTGCTGGAAGACGTCTCGGCGCTGGTCGATCGTCAGATGCTGCTGTACACCGCCAACGCCCGCACCGCGCTCCGCGAAGAGGTGCTGCAAAAAACCCCGCTGACGCGCATCGAGATGAGCGACTTCAAAACCATGCAGACCTTGGTGCGCAAGCTGGCCAAGCGCCTCGTGTCGCTGCATTCGCGCCGGCGTCGGGTGGCGAAACGCGGGCAGCTGGATATTCGCCGTACGCTCCGCCGCAACACCGGCTACGACGGGCTGCTGTTCAACACCGTGTGGAAACAAACCAAGGTCGACCGGCCCAAAATTATCGCGGTGTGCGATGTCTCGGGCTCGGTGGCGCAGGTCTCGCGCTTTCTGCTGCTCTTTCTCTACAGCATGAGCGAGGTGCTGCCGAAGGTGCGCTCGTTCGCCTTTTCCACCCAGCTGGGCGAGGTCACCGACTGGTTTCAAACCAAGCCTGCCGAAGAAGCGCTGGCGCTGACCATGAAAACTTGGGGCATGGGATCTACCGACTACGGCGGATCCTTAACCGAACTCGAACGCCTGACCGAAGCCGACCTCGACCATCGCACGACTGTGATTATTCTCGGCGACGCGCGCTCCAATTATGGCGACCCTGGCGCGCAGGCGCTGCGCCGGATCCACGAGCGGGTGAAGCGAGTGATTTGGCTGAACCCCGAGCCGCGCTCGTTCTGGAATATCGGTGACTCTGCGATGCAGAAGCTGGCGGCGAGCTGCGATCGCGTGGAAACCTGTCGCACGCTGCTGCAGTTGGAACGCATCGTGAACGAGATCGCGCGGGGCGCGAGCTGAGATGAGCAGCGCGGCGTTCGACCCTGCCTGCCGCCGCTGCGAGCGACTTGCCGGCTTTCTCGACAGCAGCCGCGCGCGCTACCCAAACTATCACTGCGCGCCGGTCGCGCCGTTCGGTGACGACGCTGCGCGCCTCATCGTGGTGGGCCTCGCGCCGGGACTGCACGGGGCCAATGCGACGGGGCGCCCCTTCACCGGCGATCATGCCGGCGTGATCCTCTACGACACTTTGCATCGCTTCGGCTTCGCGAGCGGCGCGCAGTCCATCTCGCGCGACGACGGCCTTCAGCTGATTGGCGCCCGCATCACCAACGCCGTGAAGTGCGTGCCGCCGGCGAACAAGCCGCTGCCGGCGGAGATTGCCTTGTGTAACCCGTTTCTGGCGACGGAACTCGCCAGGGCGCCAGCCGACGCGGTGCTGGTGGCGCTGGGCCGCATTGCCCACGAGGCTATTCTGCGCGCGCTCGGTTTGCCGCTACGCGGGTTTACGTTTGCCCATGAGGCGGAGCATGTGCTCGGCACCCTGCGTCTCATCGATTCCTATCACTGCAGTCGCTACAACACGCAGACGCGCCGCCTGACGCCGGCGATGTTCGATCGGGTGTTCGCCCGCGCGCGCGCGCTGCTGGAGGCTGTGTGATGAGCGAGACGGAGTTTCCGACGGAACTGAAGGAAAAAGTCTCGCGACTGCCGGCCGCGCCCGGGGTCTATCGGATGCTGGATGCCCGCGGCACGGTGATTTACGTGGGCAAGGCGCGGGAGTTGCGCAAACGCGTCGGCAGCTACTTCACCAAGCAATCCAGCCACACACCCAAAGTGCGGGCGATGGTGGTGCAGATCGCCGATCTCGAAGTGGTGGTTACCCGCAACGAGACCGAAGCGCTGATCCTCGAGAGCAATCTCATCAAGGAGCTGCGGCCGCGCTACAACGTGGTGCTGCGCGATGACAAAAGCTATCCATATATTTACGTGACGCTGGAGCACGAGTTCCCGCGCATCGGTTTTCATCGCGGGGCGCGCAACGGGGCAGGGCGCTACTTCGGGCCGTATCCCGGTGCCGGCGCCGTGCGCTCCACGCTCAATCTTTTGCAAAAGCTGTTCGCGGTGCGCCAATGCGAAGACAGCTTTTTCTCCAACCGCGCGCGGCCTTGTCTGCAATATCAAATCAAGCGCTGCACCGGACCCTGCGTGGGCATGGTGAGCAAGGACGACTATCGCCGCGATATCGATAGCGCGCTGCTGTTTTTGGCGGGCCGCAGCCAGGAAGTGGTGGAGACGCTGGTGGCGCGCATGCAGGACGCGGCCGAGAAAATGGAGTACGAGCGCGCCGGCCAATTGCGCGATCAGATCGCCAAACTGCAACGCGTGCAGGCCGAGCAGCACATCACCTCCGAGGCGGGAGACTTCGACATTGTGGTGTGTCGCAAGCGTGACGACATTGGCTGCGTGCAGGTGTTTTTCGTGCGCGGCGGGCGGCATCTGGGCAACAAGACTTTTTTCCCGGCGCATACTCGCGAATCCACCACGGGCGAAATCATCGACGCTTTTCTCCCACAGTTTTATCTAGCCGGGCATACCGAGCGCGATATTCCGCCGGACATCATTCTGGCCGAGACCCCTGAAGAGCCGGAATGGCTGGTCGAAGCCTTGACCGAGCGGCGCGGAGGAGTTGTGCGCTTGCGGCTGAATGTGCGCGGTGAGCGCGCACGCTGGCTCGAGATGGCCCAGCAGAACGCCGATCAGGCGCTGGCCGAGCGCATCGCCACCGACGACAACCAGCAACGGCGCCTCGAGGCGCTGCGTGAGGCCTTGGACCTGCCGGAGCCGCCGGCCCGCATCGAGTGCTTCGACATCAGTCACACGCGCGGCGAAGCCACGGTGGCGTCCTGCGTGGTGTTTGGGCCGCTGGGTGCAATGAAGTCGGACTACCGCCGTTTCAATATCGAAGGCATCACGCCGGGCGACGATTACGCCGCCATGCATCAGGCGCTGTCGCGGCGGTATTCACGGCTCAAAAAGGAAGAGGCCGTGATGCCCGATCTGCTGCTCATCGACGGCGGCGCCGGGCAGGTGGCGCAGGCCGTGGCGGTGCTCGCCGAATTGCAGATTGAAGGCATCATGGTGGTGGGCGTGGCCAAGGGCACCACCCGCAAGCCGGGGCTCGAGAATCTCATCGTCAACGATGGGCAAGACGAAAAAGTGCTGCCGCGCGACTCCGCCGCCCTGCACCTTATTCAGCAAGTGCGCGATGAGGCGCATCGGTTTGCGATCACCGCGCACCGGCAGGCCCGCAGTCGCAACCGCAATCGTTCGCCGCTGGAAGCCATTCCAGGCATCGGCGCCAAGCGCCGTCAGCGCATGATGCAGCACTTCGGTGGTCTGCAGGGTTTAGCCCGCGCCAGCATCGATGACTTGCAAAGAATCCCCGGCATCAGCAAACAATTGGCCGAAGCTATCCACGACGCCCTGCGAGAGCGCTGAATGAATATCCCCAATACCCTCACGATGCTCCGAATCGCGCTCATCCCGTTGTTTGTGATTCTTTTTTGGCTGCCGTTCACCTGGACCGATTTCGCCGCCGCTGCAGTCTTCCTGCTCGCCGCCATCACCGATTGGCTGGACGGCT
>CANFVX010000164.1 GCA_947450495.1 Gammaproteobacteria bacterium | reverse complement strand
GTGCCAAAGAACGCGTAAGCCACAAGTGGCAGCACGCTCGCATACAGGCCGCACTGTGGTGGCAGACCCGCGAGCAAGGCATAGGCCAGACTCTGCGGTAACAGCAGCATCACGGCCACCAGCCCCGCCACCAGATCGAGTTTGAAATCTGCGGCGCGGTAGGTTTTTAACCACGGGGGTGTCCAGCCGGACGGTGGTGGCCGCGCGCGCATGGTCGGGGATCAGGTGCCGCGGGTAGACGCCGCGAGATACAGATTCGCCGCGCGAGCGCCCGAACGACAAAACGCCAGCACGGGGCCCGGCAGGCGGGCCACGAGTGCGGCCATAGCGGCGATTTCATCCGCCGTAAATTGGCCCGGAATAACTGGCAGCCAAGCGTATTCGAGGCCGGCGGCGCGCGCGGCGGCTTCAATCTCCGCGCTGTTCGGTTGGCCGGCGCCGCCTTCGAGATCGGGCCGGTTGTTAATCACGCTGCGAAAGCCCGCGCGGGCGATCTCGGCCAGTTGTGCCGGCACGATTTGGGGCGCCACGGCGAAGTCTTCGGTGACGTTTTGGTAGGTAAATTCCATCAGTGGGCTCCGGTCGCGGGGCGCGGTGTGGCGCCTCGGTTGCTGTTGTTGAATTGCGTCCAAAGTTCGTAGCCCAGCATACCGACGAGCATCGCCACCACAAACAGGAGCGCGGGCATCAAGCCCTGCGCCAGCGCCACCAGCGACGGGCCCGGGCAGAAGCCGGCGAGGCCCCAGCCGGCGCCAAACATCAGGCTGCCGCCGATGAGGCGAGGGTCAAGGTCGCGCTTGGTGGGGATCTGCATGGGTGAGCCGAGCAGCGAGCGAACGCGGCGCCCGGCGACGGCAAAGGCCACGCTTGCCACTGCGATCGCCCCGCCCATCACCAGTGCCAGCGACGGGTCCCACAGACCCGCCACATCAAGGAAGCCGATGACCTTCGAGGGGTTGGTCATGCCGCCCAGAATCAACCCTAAACCAAACACGAGTCCGCTCAACAACGCTGTGAGATTCAACATGAGACTAGCTCCCGCTCAATACGTGATGGGTGAGGTAGACGGTGACGATCCCGCTCGCCATGAAACAGCCCGTCGCCACGATCGAGCGCGGCGACAGCCGGGAGATCCCGCACACGCCATGACCGCTGGTGCAGCCGGCGCCGAAGCGGGTGCCGACGCCGACCAGCAGCCCGGCGATCACAATTTGCCAATGCAGCGCGGCCACCTCCACCGTCGGCAGTTGCGCGAACAGCCCATACAGCGCGGGCGCCAGCAGCATCCCGAGGACGAAAGCGAAGCGCCAGCCAATCTCTCCCGCCTGTGGCTTCAGCAGGCCGCCGATGATCCCGCTGATGCCCGCGATGCGGCCGTTAAACAGCACCAGCATGCTGGCGGCGAGACCAATCAAGAGGCCGCCGCCGAGCGAGCTCCAGGGCGTGAAATGTTGCCAATCAATCGTCATGAGATTGCTCCTTCAGGCTTTGCAGAAAATTTCGTAAAGATGGGCCAGGGTGCTTTCGACCTTGGCGTCCGCCAGTCGGTAAAAAATGTTTTTGCCTTCCCGCCGCGTGCTCACCAGACCCTGCTCACGCAGCACACCGAGTTGCTGTGAGAGCGTGGGCTGTCGAATATCCAGCAGTTGCTCCAGATCGCTCACGCAACGCTCGCCGTCGGTCAGCTGACACAGCAGCAGCAAGCGGTCTTCGTTTGCGAGCAAGCGAAGAAAGCTTGAGGCATCACTCGCCGACCGGCGCATGGCGTCCAGATCGACGCCCGGTGGTGGAGTTTGTGCGGGTTTGGTTTTGGCCATCTTGCTGCTTGTCAATTTCAATTTATAAAAATATATATTATAAAAAACTAAATCTAAAGCCGTGAGGGTTGCCCATGTCTGTTTGCATCAAGTCATTCTTCGATCCCGCCACCTGGACCTTCACCTATGTCGTCTACGACCACGAAGGTGGGCATGCCGCCATCATCGATCCGGTGCTGGACTACGACCCCAAAGCGGCGCGCACCAGCACGACCTCGGCGGATCAGGTGGTGGCCTATGTGCGGGGGAAGCGCCTGCAACTGGAGTGGATTCTCGAAACCCATGCGCACGCCGACCACGTCTCCGCAGGTCATTACCTGCAGGGCCAACTCGGCGGCAAATTGGGCATTGGCAACCACATCACGCAGGTCCAGTCGACCTTCGCCAAGATCTTTAATCTGGCGCCGGAATTTCGCGCAGACGGGTCGCAGTTTCAGATGCTGTTGCCGGAAGGCGCCTCGCTGCCTTTGGGCGCTCTCTCGCTTGAGGTGCTATTCGTGCCGGGTCATACCGCGGCCTGTGTCGCCTACAAAATCGAGGATGCTATTTTTGTCGGCGATACGCTCTTTCCGCCGGATGTGGGAACGGCGCGCTGCGACTTCCCCGGCGGCGACGCGCGCATGCTCTATCACTCGGTGCGGCGTTTACTGGAATACCCGGCGCAAACGCGGCTTTTTATGTGTCATGACTATCCGCCCGACGGTCGGGCGCCGCGCGCTGAAATCAGCGTGGCCGAGCAGCGCGATAAAAACATTCACGTTCACGATGGCGTTTCAGAAGAGGCCTTCGTGGCGTTGCGCGAAGCACGCGATCGCACGCTCGCCAAGCCGGTGCTGATCTTGCCGGCGATACAGCTGAATATCCGCGCCGGCGAATTGCCGCCGCCGGAAGCCAACGGCGTGGCCTATCTCAAACTGCCCTTGAACCTCATCTAAGGTCTAGCGCGCGGTTAATCGTCGCTCCAGCAGGCTTAAGGCATGGGTGAGGGCGTCGCGCTCTGCCGGCGCCAGTTCGGCCAGCAGCGCGCTTTCGTAACCGCGCGCCAGCGGCACAATCTCGCCGTAAATGCGGTGGCCGGCGGCACTCAGTTTGAGCTGCGAGCAGCGCCGGTCGGCAGGCGACACGCGGCGAATCAGCAGGCGCCGCGCCAGCAACCCCGCAATCGCGCGACTGACCGTCACGCGATCCATCGCGGTTCGCGCACAGACAAAATCGGCGCTCACATCCGTGTGCTGCCCGAGTACCGCAATGATGCGCCACTGTGGAATGGTGATCCCGAAACGGGTGGCGTAGAGCTCAGCCAGTTCCCGGCTGAGCGTATTGGCCAGCACCGACAGCCGATAGGGCAGAAAGCCCGCCAGATCGAGCGGCACACTGGCCTCAGGCACTGTCGTCGATGGAGTGCTCACGCGGTGAAGTGGCTTTCCAGATTTTGCCAGCTCTGCTGATAGTCCAGTTGCAGTGCCGGGTTTCCCAGCGCGTGGGCGGTCGGTTGCAGGACCAGACGCGATTCCAGCATGAAGGCGAGCGTGGCCTCGAGTTTCACTGGCGAAAGCGTCGCCCCGCTGGCCCTTGCGTGCACCATAGCCTCCGGTCCGTGAGGCACCAACGCGTTGTGCAGGCTGACACCGCCAGGCTCAAAGCCCTGCTCCCGCGCGTCATAGGTCCCCTGAATCAGGCCCATGAATTCGCTCATCACGTTGCGATGAAACCACGGTGGCCTAAACGTGTTTTCGGCAACCTGCCAGCGTGGGGGGAAAATCACGAAGTCCATGTTGGCCACGCCTGGCGTGTCGCTCGGTGAGGTGAGCACGGTGAAGATGGACGGATCGGGATGGTCGTAGCTGACGCTGTTCATGGTGTTGAAGCGCGCCAGATCGTATTGGTAAGGCACCGCCGTGCCGACCCAGGCCACCACGTCCAGCGGACTATGCCCCAGCGCTCGTCGCCACAGCTGGCCGCCAAATTTGGTAATCAGCTCGAACGCGCCTGTGAGATCTTCGAACGCCGCCACGGGCGCCAGAAAATCGCGGTCGTTGGCGAATCCGTCCGATCCCACCGGGCCGCGCTCGGGCAGGCGCAGCGGCGCCCCGTAGTGCTCCAGCACGTAGCCGCGACCGGCGCCATCGGGCAGGTCCACCTTGAACTTCATGCCGCGTGGGATGAGCGCCAATTCGCCGGGCGCCACGAGCAACCGGCCGCATTCAGTGGCAATCGCCAGCAGCCCCTGTTGCGGCAAGATCAACAACTCGCCGTCCGCATTTTGAAAATAGCGGTCGCCCATATCGCGATTCGCGACGTAAATGTGCCCGGCTGCCCCTACCTGCAGGCTTACATCGCCGCCGGCGGCGATGGTGTTCAGGCCGTCCACAAAATCGGTGGGCACGGTGGCGAGCGGAAACGCGCTCCAGCGCAAGGGATCTGGCGACGCGAGCGCTGGCAGCGGCGCGGTGTTCAGGGTGGGATGGGGATAGCGCTCGCTGGGGCCTTGTACGACCGACGGCCGAATCCGGTAGAACCAGGTGCGGCGGTTGTCGTGTCGCGGCACAGTGAAGGCCGTGGCGCTGAACTTCTCGGCGTATAGGCCATAGGGTGGGCGCTGGGGCGAGAACTGCCCGAGCGGCAAAGCGCCGGGCAAGGCCTCGCTGCTGTGCTCGTTGGCAAAGCCGGTGAGGTACTCGAGAGAGGTCGTGGAGTGCGGGGTGCTCATGGGACCTCCGGGTAGTCAAGCATGCTGGTGGCGACTATAGTTTCATTTGAAACTACTCTCAACGCCGCCCGTGGAGGCAGAGTTTGAAGCTGGCAACGCTGAACGAAGGTGGCCGTGACGGCACATTGGTGTTGGTCAATCGTGCACTGACTCAGGCGGTGCGCGTGCCGGACGTTGCTCTCACCCTGCAAGCTGCGCTCGACAACTGGGCGCAAGCCGCGCCCTTGCTCTGCGCGCGCGCGGCGGCGCTGGAGGTCGGGGCGATCGATGCCGCGTTTGTCTTCGATACCACCGCCTGTCTTGCTCCCCTGCCGCGCGCCTACCAGTGGGTCGACGGCAGCGCCTATGTGAATCATGTGGAACTGGTGCGCAAAGCCCGCGGCGCCGAACTCCCCGCGAGCTACTGGACCGAGCCGCTGGTGTATCAGGGCGGCTCAGACGATCTGCAAGGACCCCACGCGCCGATCGTGGCGATTGACGAAGCCCACGGCATCGACTTCGAGGCCGAAGTGGCAGTGATGACCGACGACGTGCCGTTTGCCACCAGCGCGGCCGAGGCGTTAAAGCACATCAAGCTCATCACGCTGGTGAACGACGTTTCGCTGCGTAATCTCATTCCCGCCGAACTCGCCAAGGGCTTCGGCTTTTATCAGGCCAAACCGGCCAGCGCCTTTGCGCCGGTGGCCATTACGCCGGATGAACTCGGCAGCGCCTGGCATGACGGCAAGCTGCATTTGGCCTTGCGGAGTTTTGTGAACGAGGCCTGGTTTGGCGCGCCCGAGTGTGGCGTGGATATGACCTTCAGCTTCGGCGACCTCATCGCGCACCTCACGCAAACGCGGCGGCTGTGCGCCGGTACGGTGGTGGGCTCGGGCACCGTCTCCAACTACGACCGTTCACGCGGGTCGAGCTGCATAGCGGAGCGACGCATGCTGGAGACCGTGGGCGAAGGTGCGCCGCGCACGCCCTTTTTGCGCTTCGGTGATCGAGTCCGCATCGAGATGCGGGATGCGTCGGGCGCGAGCCTGTTCGGGGCGATCGAGCAAACCGTCGAGCGCTGGACGCGCCATGACTGAGCAGCGCATGCGTCTGGATATGGCGATGAGCCGGGCGGCGCGCACGCGGCGGCAGTTCGCCGCCACGCCGGTTACCGCCGCTGAGCAGCAGGTGTCGGTGGTTATCGTGGGCGCCGGTCCCGTCGGACTCGCGCTGGCCGCCGATTTCCGCCAGCAGGGTGTCTCTTGCGTGGTACTGGAAAAGCACGATGGCGTGAGTCAGGGCTCGCGCGCGATTTGCTGGGCCAAGCGCACGCTGGAGATTTGCGACCGCCTCGGCGTGGCGACGCGGATGACGAACAAAGGCATTACCTGGAATCTCGGCAAAGTATTTGCCGGGGCGGCGCCGGAACCGCTGTACAGCTTCGACCTGCAGCCCGTGAAAGACCAGAAGTTTCCCGCATTCATCAATCTTCAGCAGTTCTACACCGAGGAATATTTCATCGACGCGCTGGCGCATGAGTCGCCGATACGCTGGCAACATCGTGTCGAGTCGCTGCAGGTGACGCACGACGGCGTGTGCCTGACGGTGGCCGCGCCGGACACGCAATACCGCCTGCATTGCGACTGGCTCATCGCGGCCGATGGTTCTCGCAGCACCGTGCGGGAGTTGATGGGGCTGGATTTCGCGGGCCGTACCTTTGAAGACAATTTCCTGATTGCCGACGTGCGCATGACAGCGCCGTTTCCGGCCGAGCGCCGCTTCTGGTTTAACGCGCCCTTTAACGAAGGCCGCACGGCGCTCATGCATCAGCAGCCGGACAACGTCTGGCGGCTCGATTTCCAGCTTGGCGGCGACATCGATCGCGCCGCAGCGGTGCGGGAAGAAAACGTTACGCGCCGGGTGCGCGCCATGCTGGGGCCGGAGATAGATTTCGACTACGAGTGGGTGAGCCTCTATACCTTTCAATGCCGTCGCATGACGCGCTTCGTCCACGACTGTGTGATTTTTGCCGGTGATGCCGCGCATCTGGTGTCACCGTTCGGGGCGCGTGGCGCCAACGGTGGCCTGCAGGACGCCGACAATCTGGCCTGGAAACTGGCGCGAGTGATCAAGGGCGAGGCCAACCACGCCTTGCTTGAAAGCTATAACGAGGAGCGCGTGTATGCGGCGGACGAGAACCTCCGCAACTCCACCCGCAGCACCGATTTCATGACGCCCAAAGGCCCCGCCGATCGCGCCTTCCAGCAAGCGGTGATCGCGCTCGCGAAGGACCATCCCTTTGCCCGCGCGTTCGTGAACAGCGGTCGCCTTTCGGTGCCGTGTCACCAGCGGGCGTCTTCGCTCACGACGCCGGACGAACACGAATTTGCGGCGGCGCTGCTGCCCGGCGATGTCTGTCTGGATGCGCCTCTGACGTCGGCTGACGGTCACCGCTGGCTGCTGGAGCAGTTGGGCGGGCGCTTTGTGTGTCTCTATTTTGTGGACGCTCACACCCCGGCGCCGGCTACCGTGGCCGCGACGCTGCCGGCCGGCGTCGCGCTGCTGGCGGTGAGCCGTGAAGCGCGTGCCGATGCCGCGCACGACGCCACCGGCGTGCTCAGCGCGCGCTATGGCGCTCGCCCTGGTACGACCTATCTCGTCCGTCCAGACCAACATCTGGCCGCGCGCTGGCGGCAGCCCGATCCCCCGCGTATCGCTGCCGCTCTGCGGCGCGCCAGCGCAACGTCTTTCATCCAGAACTAAAAGGAGCATCGTTCATGAGCAAAGCCTTCGCGTCGCGGGCCGATTTGGAGCCCAAAAAAGTCAGTTTCACCAAGCTCTCCGACCACGCCTACGCCTATACCGCCGAGGGCGACCCGAACACCGGCGTGGTGGTGGGCGACGACTGCGTGATGGTGCTTGATGCGCAGGCCACGCCGGTGATGGCGCAGGACGTTCTGCGGCACATTCGCACCGTGACGGATCTGCCGGTGAAGCACGTGGTGCTCAGCCATTACCACGCGGTGCGCGTGCTCGGGGCGAGCGGTTACGGCGCGGCCAACGTGATTGCCAGCCGCGATACCTACGACCTCATCAAAGAGCGCGGCCAGCAGGACTCTCAGTCGG
>CANFVX010000163.1 GCA_947450495.1 Gammaproteobacteria bacterium | reverse complement strand
GATGTGCCCTGGAGCAAGGGCACGATTATCAAAAGCTGGGTGCCGGCGAGCGACAAGAACTTCGAGGTGGTGCGCGGCATGGCCACGTTGCTCAATCTCGATTTAAGCAAGATGAAATGATCGAAATCCTCGGCCTCACCAAAGCCTACGGCGCGCTGCCCGCGCTGAACGGCATCACGATGACGGTGCCGGCCGGGGAAATGTGCGTGATTCTGGGGCCTTCGGGCGCGGGGAAATCCACGCTGCTGCGCTGTGTGAACCAGCTCGTGGCGCCCAGCGGCGGCGGGGTCCGGGTGAACGGACGCGCCGCGCCGACCAACCGCGCGCAGCTGCGCGAACTGCGCGCCGGCATCGGCATGATTTTCCAGCATCACAATCTGGTACCGCGCCTGTCGGTGCTCAAAAACGTGCTGAGCGGACGGCTGGCGCGCTTGCCGCTGTGGTCGTCGGTGCTCCAGATTTTTCCGCGCGAGGACATCGCCATCGCGATGGCGGCGCTGGCCCGCGTGGGCTTGGCCGACCGCGCCGAAGACCGCGCCGACCGGCTCTCCGGCGGCCAGCAGCAGCGGGTGGGGATCGCGCGGGCGCTGGCCCAGCAGCCACAGGTGATTCTGGCGGACGAACCGGTGGCGAGCCTCGATCCCAAAACCGCGCAGGTGGTGTTGAACGACCTCCGCGCCGCCGCCCACGAACTCCAGATCGCCGTGCTGTGCAATTTGCATCAGGTGGATCTGGCGCGACAGTTTGCCGACCGCATCGTCGGCATCGCCGCCGGCCAAATCGTGTTTGACGGGCCGCCCGCAGACCTCGATGACGCGGCCTTGGCCCGCATCTACCCCGAACTCGAGACCCAGGCGGCATGAGCGGCTCGCGCCTGTTGCTGGGCGGGCGCTGGGGCCGCGGCCGCCTCTTGCGCTGGGCCATCGGCGGGCTGGCCGCAGTAGCCATCCTGGTGTGGAGCGCGCAAGGGGTGAATCTCAACCTGCGTGAATTCATTCGCGGCCTGCCCTGGGTGGCAGATCTGATCTCGCGCATGGTGCCGCCCAACTGGGAATTTCTGCCGCGTCTCGGCCGCCCGGTGCTGGAGACGATTCAAATCGCGCTGTGGGGCACCTTGCTTTCGATGGCCCTCGCCCTGCCGCTCGGCTTGCTGGCCGCGCGTAACCTAAGCCCCAATCTCACGCTCTATCACCTAACGCGCCAAGCGCTCAATCTGCTTCGCGGCATCAACGAGTTTGTGTTCGCGCTGATTTTTGTCGCCGCCGTGGGGCTCGGCCCGTTTGCCGGCGTGCTGTCGCTGGCCATTCACGGCGCGGGCCTGCTGGGCAAGTTCTACGCGGACGCGATTGAAGAAATCGACGCCGGCCCGGTGGAAGCGCTGCGCGCGACCGGCGCGCGGCCCCTGCAGGTATTCGTGTTTGGCGTGTTGCCGCAGGTGATTCCCGCGTGGATCGCCTCCACGCTGTATCGCTTCGAAGTGAATCTGCGCGCCGCCACCATCCTCGGCATGATTGGCGCCGGCGGCATTGGTTTTGAGCTCTACGGCTCGATGAAGCTCTTCCAATATCGCGACACCGCGACCTGCGTGCTGGTGATTCTGGCGATGGTGATGACGGCGGATTATGTGTCGTCGCGACTGCGCACGAAGATTCTGGCGGGCTGATGCGGTCGGGCGCGGTGGATCAGTTTGCCGAAGGCGCGCCCGCCAAGCCGTAGCGCTTCATCTTGCGATAGAGCGTGCTTCTGGAGATCCCCAGACGGCGGGCAACGGCAGACAGGTTGTCGCCCTGACGCAGCAGTTCGGCTTCGATCGCGCTGCGCTCGAGGCCGCTGATGCTGTGCTCATGCTGATCCGTCGCAGACGCCAACAGGGTCAACTGCGGCCGGTACTCTTCCGGCAAATCAGCCTCCGTCAGGGTGCTGCTCTCGCTTTGCAGATACATCGCCTCCAGCAGGTTGCGCAGCTCATACACATTCCCCGGCCAGCGGAAGTTCATCAGCGTTTCCTGCAAGGGGAGCGAGAGCTGGCGTGGGCCTAGCCCATAGCGGGCCTCGAGTTCGAGCAGGCGACGATGGGCCAGCAGCGGCAGATCACTCAGGCGATCGCGCAAGGCTGGCAAGCGCAGCCCGAACACCTTCAGACGATAAAAGAGGTCGAGCCGAAAGCGACCGGCCGCCACGGCTTCGTTTAACTTGCTTTGGGTACCCGCAATGAGGCGAACCCGCACCGGATACTCACGCTGTCCCCCCGCCCGCAGCGCCACGTGGTCTTGCAGCGCGCGCACCAGTCCGAGTTGGGCGGACAGGGGCAGGGCGTCGATGTCGTCGAGGAACAAAGTGCCGCCGTCGGCTTCCTGCAAGCAACCAAACCGACCGCTGGCCTCATCGCCGAACAGTTCGATGGCGAGCTGCTCGGGGGTGAAAGTGCGACAACGCAGGCTGTGCCACGGCCCGGCCGCAACGGGGGAACTCTCGTGAATGGCGCGGGCGAAACGCTGTTTGCCGACCCCTGACTCGCCCAGCAACAGGACCGGCGCAGACGCGCGCGCCATCCGCGCTGCCCGGCGTTTGGCGTCCAGCAGTTGCGGGTGAACACCGATGATGCCGGAGAAGGCATTCGGCGCCGGGGCGGGCCTGGACCGCAACTGGCCGCCCTCGCGCCGAGGCTCGAGGATCAGCAAGCCGCCCTCCCAAGCTTGGCCGCGCGGGCCATAGGGCTCCAGCGCCAGCGCCCGCGTGCGCGGAGGGAGGGCGGCGATGAGATGTTTGAGTTCGGGCTCGCGACTGACCTGCAGGAACTGCCGGCCGCGCGCCAGCGGGGTGGCCTCCGGCGCGCCGGCGAACAAGGCCCGCGCCAGCTCATTGGCCGCCAGCACCCGGCCTTTCCGGTCGAGCAACACCAGCGCCTGCAGCCCCCGCCGGGAGGTCTGTTGCTGATACCAGTGCAGTAGCTGCACCGAGCGGGCGAGTTCGCGGGAGTTCAGGGTTTCTTCAATTTGATGGGCTGCCGTCACGGCGAGCGCGAGGCAGTGCTGCTGGTGGCTGTCGCCGAAGCTGGTCACATCCACCACGCCCACCAGATGGCCGTCCACCGCGTCGCGCACCGGCGCCGCCGAACAGCTCCAGATTTTAGCCACCGCCAGCAGGTGCTCGGCGCTGTGAACTTCGGCCGGTGCGTTGCGCGCGATCGCCGTGCCGATAGCGTTGGTGCCCCCGCTCTGCTCGCTCCATTCGTAACCGGGCGAGACGCAATCGCGCGCACCACGGTCGACCACCGAGGGGCTGCCGCAAATGTCCAGCATCGTGCCGCTGGCATCGGCAATGATGAGGCAGCTTTGGGTGTCGGAGAGGATGTCGCCCAGCACCCGCCAGGTGTGTTGAAAGGCGCGCAGCAGTTCGCTGTTGTGGTCGCGCAGTTGCTCGAGCGTGGTGCCCGCCCGTTGGCTTGGCCGTTGCGCGACCGGCGCGACCCCCATCGCCAGACAGCGCAGCCAGGACTCCCGCACCACCTCGCGCAGATTCGGATCCACCACCGCGCCACGCTCGACCAGCGTCAGCCACGCGCGCTCCACCTGCTTGCGGTAGAGACGATCAGCCTCGCGGGGAGTGCGGCCAAAACTCTGGATGTCCATCCCCGGATTGTCGGGCTGCCTTTGCGCCAGACACAAGCCGGCAGTGTCGCAATTTGCGACAAGCCTGCGCGGAAGCCGGTTTTACCGTCTTTTTATGGCTGAAATGCGCGGGCAGGCTCGCCTTTTAGGGCGTGGGCGTGAATGATGTAGGCGTCAAACCTTCAATAAGGCCCGGAGCGCCGCCCATTCAAAAGGCGCCAGGGCTCACCAGAATCGTAGAGGAGAGAGAAGATGGAAGTAGGTGCGTTCTATCTGCCGTCAGTCGGCACGAAAGAAGAAATTTTGCAGGGCATGGCCGGCAAGCGGACGGATCTCTATCAGCGCATGCTGAAAGAAATCGGCGAGCAGGTGGGCTACATGGACCAATACGGTTACTACGGCGCCGGTTTCACCGAGCACCACTTCCACATTGAAGGCGAGGAAGTCTCGACCAACCCGGTCATTCTCGACCTCTACTTCGGGATGCAAACGAAGAACATGAAGTTCGGCCAGCTCGGCAACGTGCTGCCCTCCCAGAACCCCATCAACCTCGCCGAAAACATCGCGATGATTTCGCAGATGCTGCAGGGCCGTACCTTTGCCGGTTTCGCCCGGGGCTATCAGCCGCGCTGGGTCAACGTGCTGGGTCAGCAGGCGGGTCTGCAAGAGCCGGGCGAAGGCGCGGACTACGAGGAACTCAAGCGCTCGCTGTTCGAAGAGCACTTCGAAATCATGCACAAGGCGTGGACCAAAGACACCTTCCGCCACGAAGGCAAGCACTGGCAGATCCCGGGCAAGCCCATCAAGTGGCTGGCCCACGAAGTGGCCGCCAAGTACGGTCAGGGTCTGGACGAGAACAACGACATCGTGGAAATCGGCATCGCCCCGCCGACCTACAACAAGCAAATTCCCGACATGTTCATGCCCTTCGCTACCTCCGAGCGTTCGATCGCCTGGGGCATGGAACGCGGCATCGTGCCGGTGACCATCATGACCCATCCGGAAGTCATCAAAGGCCATTTCGACGCCGGCATGAAGGCCGCGCAGAAGGCCGGTCGCGATCTCAAATTTGGTCAGGGCATGGCGATGAGCCGCGAGCTGATCGTGGCCGACACCGATGAAGAAGCCGAAGCCATTGCGCGTGAAGCCGGTGCCTTCATCTGGAACAACTTCTTCGTGCCCTTCGGCTTCAACGCCGCCATCGCCGGTCCCGGCGAAGGCCCGTTCGATATGCCGGCCACGTTTGAAACCCTGGCCGATCGCGGTCTGGTGATCTACGGCAGCCCGGACACCATCAACCGCAAGCTGGAAAAACTCCTGAAGGACCTGCCGGTCGACTACTTCTGGATGTTTATCTACAACCACATGCCGCATGCCCAGTGCATGAAGAGCCTGGAACTATTGACCGAAAAAGTGTGGCCCAACTTCACCGACAAAATCGGTGGTAGCGGCAACGTGACCCGGATGCGCGCCAAGGCCTGAAGCCAGCCGTAGACGGCCACGAAGAAGGGGCGGCAACGCCCCTTTTTTTATGCCCGTTTTGCGGTGGCGGCGGGAAAGCCGTTAGCCTTCACCCATGACTGAATTGAGCGCTCTCTGATGTGCGGCTTTTGCGCCGTGTTTGCCGGTAGCCCGCACTGGAGCGAACTCCCCACGGGGGACACGCCCGACGAGCTCACGCGTCAGGCCGTGCGCCGCCAGCGACTGCGCTTGCTGAACGCAGTGGTGCAGGCCTACGGCTGCACGGTGGAAGACTGGCATGGCGGGCAGTACATCGTGCGCAGCCTGCGCGGTCGCAGCGAAATCGTGAGCGCCCTGCCGGAAGTCTGGACGCTGGTTGAAGCCATCGCCGGTCAAGCCATCGACCTGCTGTCGCCTACGCTGCTCGCCGCCTTGAAGGCCATCAACGCCCCATGAGCGCGCCCGCCGGTCGTCCGCTAATCGTCCTCACCGGCTTTCTCGGCAGCGGTAAAACCACGCTTCTTAACCGCTGGCTGCACGATCCGGCGCTGGCCGGCACCGCGGTGCTGATCAACGAGTTTGGCGAGATTGGCTTGGACCATCAGCTGGTGGAGTCGCTGGACGACGCGCCGGTGCTGCTCGCCAACGGCTGCGTGTGCTGCTCGATCCGTGATGATCTGAAAACCGCGCTGCTGCGACTGGAGGAACGCCGGCTGGCCGGCGAAGTGCCGGACTATGCGCGGGTGATGATCGAAACCACCGGCGCCGCCGATCCGGCCCCGATTCTGGCGACCCTGCTGTGCGATCCGGAATTGCGGCATCACTATCACGTGGGCGGCGTGGTGACGGTGGTGGATGCGGTGAACGGCTTGCGCGATCTCAGCCATCGACCGGAAGCGCGCCGGCAAGCGGCGCTCGCCGATTACCTGCTCATCAGCAAACGGGATCTGGCAGCGGCGCCGGCCCTCGAAGCACTCGAGGGCGCGTTAACGACACTCAACCCGGCCGCCAGCCTTGGCGCGGCGCAGCTTGCGCACTGGCCGACTATCGCAGCCCGCCTCGCCGACGGCGACGTGGCCCGACGCCAGCGGCTGACGCCGGCCGAATCTGTCGTCTCATCCCACGGCCACCACCACGGTGAGCATTTCGCCAGCTTCACGCTCTTCTTTGACGAGGCCATCGACTGGACCGCTTTCGGCGTGTGGCTAAGCCTCTTGCTCCACGTGCACGGCGCGCGGGTGCTGCGGGTGAAAGGTCTGCTGAACGTGCCGGGCAGCGCGACCCCGGTGGTGGTAAACGGCGTGCAGCATCTGGTGCATCCGCCGTATCACCTCGCGCAATGGCCGGATGAAGACCAGCGCTCGCGGCTGGTCTTCATTACCGAGGGGCTGGCGCGCGAAGCGGTGGCGGCATCGCTCGCCACCTTCAGCGCGCTGGGCGCGAGCGTCAGGCCGCCGGCAGCGGATTCTTCGCCTTGAACTCCTGACAAATCGTATTGAGCGTCACAAAGCGCACGCCGTCGTGGTGGCGCATGTGGTCAATCAAACGCTCGAGCATCATCAGCATTTGCGGATGACCGCAGGCGTCCGGATGCAGGCAGGCGTTGAAGATGCCGTAGTCCATGTTGCGATAGACCCAGTCGAACTGGTCCTGCCACATCTGGCCCAAATCGCGCGGCGGCACCCAGCCGTGGCTGTTGGGGAATTTCTTCACAAACATCACCGGCGGCGCGTCGTCCAGATACCAGCTGCAGGGAATTTCGAGCAGGCTGGTCAGCGGACCCGGCACCCAGGGCTTCATCCAGCTGTCGGCCGGTTTGCTGTAGTCGATCTTGGTCCACTTGTCGTCGCGCCGCAGGTAGTAGGGCGAGTGGTCGTTTTCCATCAGGCTGTGGTCGTACTCGATGCCTTTGGCCAGCAGGAGGTCGATGGTGTTGCGCGAGAGTTCCCACCAGGGCGCGGAGTAGCCTTTGGGTGCCTTGCCGCAGAGTTCCACCACCAGATCGAAAGTCTTGTTGAGCACCGCGGATTCCTGCTCTTTCGACATCGCGAGCGGGTTCTCATGCGCGTAACCGTGAAGCCCCAATTCGTGCCCGGCCTGCGCGACGAGCTTCGATTCCTTCGGGAAACTTTCCATCGAATGCCCGGTGATGTTCCAGGTGGTGGTGATGCCGTATTTGTCGAAGACGTCGAGCAGACGCGGCGTGCCGACCTTCGCCGCATGCACACCACGCGAGATGTCGCACGGCGAATCTTCGCCGCCAAACGATCCCAGCCACAGCGAGACCGAATCGAAATGCACGTTGAAACAGACCTGGATATCTTTCTGGGCCATCGCCAATCCTCCGCTGGTTTATCGCATTGAACAGACCTCGCCGCGCGGACACCGATTGCCGACAACGCAAGGCCCCGTCAACAATAGCCCATCCCCCCACTCATTACGCAAAGGAATCGCCATGGCTCGTCCGGTCTCTATCGCGGTCTGTCAGTTCGTGATCAAACCCGTGGCCTCTTTCGACGCCTGGGCGCAGCAGGTCGTGAATTTGCTGGATCAGGCGCGCGGCGCCGATCTGGTGCTG
>CANFVX010000162.1 GCA_947450495.1 Gammaproteobacteria bacterium | reverse complement strand
TGAACAAGCCTCTTGCGCAGGAAGCCGCGAAACCCAAAGCCACCGCCGAAGGCCAATTCCAGTGGCAGGACCCCTTACTCCTGAGCGAACAACTGAGCGAAGACGAGCGACTGATAAGTCAGGCCGCGCGCACGTTCTGTCAGGAGCGCCTGCAGCCGGTCGTGCGAGATATGAATCGACACGAGAGCTTCGACCCCGGCTTGATGCGCGAATTTGGCGAAATGGGCTTTCTGGGCTGCACGATTCCCGAACAGTACGGCGGCGCCGGCCTGAGCTACGTGGCCTACGGTCTGATAGCGCGCGAAGTAGAGCACGTCGACTCCGGCTTCCGCTCGGCCATGAGCGTTCAATCCAGTCTCGTCATGCATCCGATCTATGCCTTCGGCAGCGAAGAGCAACGGATGAAATACCTGCCGAAGCTCGCCACCGGCGAGTGGATCGGCTGCTTCGGCTTGACCGAACCCGACCACGGTTCCGATCCCGGCGGCATGAAGACCCGCGCCCGCAGCGTGCCCGGTGGCTACGAAGTCAGCGGCGCCAAGATGTGGATCACGAACTCCCCGCTGGCCACCGTGTTTGTGGTGTGGGCCAAGACCGATGACGGCGTGATTCGCGGCTTCATCCTTGAAAAAGGCATGAGCGGTCTGTCGGCGCCAAAGATTGAAGGCAAGTTCTCACTCCGCGCGTCGACCACCGGCGAAATCGTGATGGACAAGGTGTTTGTGCCGGAATCCCAACTGTTGCCCAACGTGAAAGGCCTGCGCGGACCGTTCAGCTGCCTGAACCGGGCGCGTTATGGCATCTCATGGGGCGCGATGGGCGCGGCCGAATTCTGCTGGCTGGCCGCGCGGCAGTACACGATGGACCGCATCCAGTTTGGGCGCCCGCTGGCGGCCAATCAGCTGATTCAGAAAAAGCTGGCCGACATGCAAACCGAGATCGCCCTCGGCCTGCTGGGTTCCTTGCAGGTGGGTCGCATGATCGATGCCGGCATTGGTGCGCCGGAAGCCATCTCGCTCATGAAGCGCAATAACTGCGGCAAGGCGCTCGATATCGCCCGCGTCGCGCGTGACATGCACGGCGGTAACGGCATTTCGGATGAGTATCACGTGATTCGACATGTGATGAACCTGGAAGCCGTGAATACCTATGAAGGCACGCACGACGTTCACGCGCTTATTCTGGGCCGCGCGCAGACCGGTCTGCAGGCGTTTACCGGCTAGGTGGGGCTGCACCCACACGGCGGGGGCGCTGGCTCTGCGTTGCCACATCCGTGAGTGATGTGCTTGAATGCCTCTGAGTGGGGGATGTTCTTCGGGCGTTCATCCGCGCCGTGTTGGTGGAACTCGGTATGCGCGAGTTCCTCAATATCGCCTCCCGGCGGATTACGCGTCTGCAGGACCGTATCCCGCCGGAACCGCATGCCCGGGCGACCTCTTAGGTCGCTAACAATGCCACCACTGTCCACGGCCTCTGCATTCCATCAGGCGGTAATAGCTACACTGCGATACAGGGGCATGGATTCCGTTTCAGGAGCACGCCAGAACGCATGGGGTGCGTCCCGTTCACACGACATTAAAATCAGAGCGATTGAATGAATATCTACGTTGGAAATCTTCCGTATAGCGTGCGCGACGAAGAACTGCGCGCGACCTTTGAAGCCTACGGTCAGGTCGTGGCCGCTGAAGTTATTTTTGATAAACGCACCCGCCGCTCGCGGGGCTACGGTTTTGTAGAAATGGCAGACGATGCGGCAGCGACCAAAGCCATCGCAGCCCTTAACGGTCAAGAACTGCACGGCCGCGAACTCCGGGTTGATGCCTCCCAGCCTCGTTCCGAGAAACCGCAAAGCGCGCCGCGCACCGAACGCACCCCGCGCACGCCCTCGGAGTCTCCCGCTAACGAGGCGGGTGCCAGCGGCATTAAAGGCTTCCTCAAGCGTTTGTTCGGTTGAACACAGAGGCCTCACAGCCTCTGCCGGCAACGGCTGAACCAGCATGGCGCGCGTGGCGCGCGATGCTGGCGTCGAAAGATCTGCATTTCCAGACGCTGTCAGAGGTCACCGAGAAATATCGCGCAGGCGGCCGTCGCAGTCTGGCAGAGGCGGCCTATCTCGAAGGTCTGCTCGCCGCTCACACCAGCAACGTTCATGCATTCAAGGCAGCGCTTGCAGCGCTGGCCGCCGAGGATCCGGCGGCGCGCAACGCGCTGGTCAAGCTTCTGGCCGAAACCGGCGAAGGTTTAGGCCAGCGGCCGATGGACCAATAACCGCACCTCAGCGGGCGCTGTCATCCCACAAACGAGTGGCCCGGGCGTAGTACTCGGGCTTACCCGTCGTCCAGATTTCACCCCAGTGCTGGCCGCCACCGTCGACGGTCAACACCTCACCGTTGATGAACCCACCGGTCGGTCCACCCGCAAACAGAATGGCTTCGGCAATTTCCCAGGGGGTGCCGGCGCGCATGAGCGGATTGGTCGCGGGATATTTGCTCCGCGCTTCTTCCGAATACACCGTCCAGCCTTCGGTGCGAATCGCACCGGGCGCCACACAGTTCACCCGAATGCCCAGCGGCGCCCACTCCACCGACAGCGATTGAGACAGGGCAATCACCCCGGCCCGCGCGGCGCAGGTATGCGCCACGCCGTGCAAACCTTGCGGTACCACCACCACGTTGACGATGCTGCCGCCGGTCGCCGTTTCCCGCCACTTGAGCGCGGCCTGCTGCATCATGTGCCAGGTGCCGTTGAGGTTGGTATTGATGACCGTATTCCAGCCTTTTTCGGAATAGTCGATCGCGGCCTGCGGGAACTGGCCGCCGGCGCTGTTGACCAGCAGGTCAACACGGCCATGACGGTCCCAAATGTTCTGCATGGCTTTTTCGACCCGCGCACGCTCACGGATATCAACCACTTCAAAGTCGCCATCCAGCCGACGCTCGCGCATGGCCTCGGCAACAGTGAGGAGCTTTTCCTCGCTGCGGCCACACACCACCACGCTCGCGCCCAAACGCACCGCCATCCACGCGGTGGCGCGACCGATGCCGCTGCCACCACCGGACACCACGACCACCTTGCCCTTGAGCAAACCGGGCGCAAACGACAGTGGCCGTTCAGCCAACTCGGTTTGCGCGTCTTGCGGCGCTTCATTACTCATCGGTGATTAACCCACGCCCAGCAGTTCGCGGCTGATGATCATCTTGCGCACCTCGGTCGTGCCCGCCCCGATTTCCAGCAGTTTGATCCCGCGATAAAGGCGGTTGATCTCGGTTTCCCACATGTAGCCCATGCCGCCATGGATTTGCAGGGCTTCGTTCAGCACGCTGTTGAGCATATTGGCGGTGTACATGATGGACGCCGCCGACTGCGCGTGAATCGCGCCACGGCCGCCCTGCCCCACTTCCAGCGCATTGCCCGCTGCCAGCACGTGATAGCAGTAAATGCGCATGGTCTCGACCCAGGTGTACATGTCGGCGATCTTCGACTGAATCATCTGGAAGGCGGCCAATGGTTTACCGAACTGCTCGCGCGTTTTGGCGTATTCGATGGAGAGCTGCAGGGCCCGTTCGGCCATGCCGACGCAAATCGGGGAGATTACGGCGCGCTCCAGATCGAGCCCGCTCATCACCACCGCCACGCCTTTGTTCTCTTCGCCAACCAGATTCTCGACCGGTACGCGGCAGTTATCGAACACCAGCTCGCCGGTTTGGCTGCCGCGGAAACCCATCTTCACCAACTTCTGGGCCACGCGGAAACCCGGGAAATCTTTCTCGACGATAAACGCCGAAATACCGTGCGCGCCGCGTTCCGGCGCCGTCTTCGCGTACACCAGCAGCACGTCGGCCACCGGGCCGTTGGTGATGTAAATCTTGGTGCCGTTCAGCACGTAGTGGCCGCCGTCGCGCTTGGCGGTGGTGCGCATGGAGCCCAGCGCATCCGAGCCCGCGCCGGGTTCGGTCAGTCCCAAGGCGCCGGTCGCCTTGCCGCTGCACAGATCCGGCAGGTACTTGTAGCGGAGGTCGTCGTTGGCATTGCGATAGATGTTGTTCAGGCAGAGGTTTTCGTGCGCGATGTACGACAGGGAGAGCGCATAGTTCCAGCGCGCCATCGCCTGACTGACCAGGCCGCTGGTGAAGAAATCGAGGCCAACGCCGCCGAATTTCTCGGGTACCGTCAGGCCGAAGTAGCCTTGTTCGCCGATTTTCCGGAAGACGTCCTCTGGCCACCATTCTTCGTTGTCCATGCGCGCGGCGAGCGGATAGAGCTCCTTGCGTGAGAACTTGTCGGCTTCGTCGAGAATGATTTTCTGATCCGGTGTGAGGTCAAACGGGTTACCGACATGCGCGTCGGTGTCGGCGGAAAGTCGTTCGTTCATGAGGGTCTCCTCGGGGAATTCCCCGGACGATAGTCAATGGGGCCGGCTTTGTCCATGCGACGAAGCCGGGCAATTCTCGCGGCAAAAATCTTCACCTTGCGCCGCGTTTCAAGGGTTTTCAGCGCTGGCTGCGCTGAAAGAAGGCGTCGATTGCCGCCTGCGTTTCCGGATGGGTAGATCCCATCGCGATGGACCGCGCTTCCAGTTCAAACTGCTCTTCAAGCGAGTTGTTGAGGCTGGACCGAAGCAGCATCTTCAGGCGCCCGTTGGCGTTGGCCGGCGCGCTCGCAATCTTCGTCACCGTCTCTTCCAAGGTCTGCGCGAGCGCTTCGTCATCCACCACTCTCGCGACCAGGCCTAAGCCTAGCGCCTGATCAGCGGTGAGCGTCGGGTTGGTGGCCATGAGATCGAACGCCCGCTGCGCGCCGACCAGACGCGGCAGAAAGAAGGTCGCGCCGCCGTCGGGCGTAAGACCAGACTTGGTGTAGGCGAAATTGAATTTCGCGGAACGTGCGGCAATCGCCAGATCGGCCATGCACACCAGGCTGAAACCGCCGCCAGCCGCCACGCCGTTAACGCCCGCGATCACCGGCACCGGCAGGCGGTTAAAGCCCAGAATCGCGGCGTGAAAATGCACGGTCATCTGGCGCACGTGGGTGTGGATGCGCGGCCGCTCGGCGATGAACTCGCGCAGGTCGCCGCCCACGCAAAAATCTTTACCCTCAGCGGTCATCAGCACGGCCTTGAGATCCGGTGCCGCTTCGCACTGACGCGCGGCGTCGGCCAGTTCCTGGGTAAACAGTTCGTCTACCGCGTGATGACGCTCAGCGTCGCAAAACACCACGCGGGCAATCCCGTTGGCGATCGAAAACCTGACTCGGGCGTTGGCCATGTTTGAGCTCCCCTGCGGACTCAGTCCGCCCGGTGCATCGGGTGCAGATGCTCGGGCTTGGAAATCCGGACTTTGTGAATAACGTGATTGAGCATGAGCGGAAACAGTTCATCCCATTGCGCGTCGAGTTCCCCGCTGCGTATTTTCGCGGCCAGCGCGGCCTTGTCACCCGGCAAATGGGCGAAGGCCGTTTGCTCGGCGGCGTCAACCGCCGGCCCCAAGGCCAACTCGCGCTCCGCGACCGCCAGCAGATAGTTGGCGCACATGGCGTGATAGCGGTCCTGCCCGTTCAGGCGACCGGTAATGTCCTCGATGAATTCGCGCACGGTGCGCAGGATTTCGGGGAGTTCGGGGGCATCACGATGCATGGCAGGCTCCGGCAGGCTTAGGCGTAGTGCCCAAGCAAGGACATCAGCATTTCGTATTCGATGAGACAGGTGTTACGACCACAGGCCGCGAACGCCGGCGAGCGTCGCTCTTCGCTCCAGTGCCCGTGGGCCTGCATGATGTTGAGCACCATCCAGCGCACAAAGCCAAAAATCTCCCACCAGCGGACTTCTTCAGCATCCACCTGCTGGCCACTGGCCGCGGCATAGGCCGCGTAAAAAGGCTCACGTAGCCCAATCCCGCCCACCGGCAACTCGTGATTGCCAAAGCGCCAGGAGCGCAGACACAGCCAGCCGAAATCTTCCATCGGCGCGCCGAGATGCGAGCATTCCCAGTCGAGCACGGCGCGAATGCCGTCCGGCCCCATGATCATATTGCCGACCCGGAAATCGCCGTGGAGCAGCACCCGCCGTGGCGCAGCGGGCCGGTAACGTTCCAGCCAGCGCACAGCGAGTTCGAGCGCCGGATGCGCCTCGCCGTAGTAATCGAGGCGCGCCAACTGCGCGCCCAGCGGGTCCTGGCTGTCGGGGGTTTCTTCGAGAAACGCGGCTTCCGCCGGATCAGCAGCGTGGAGGCGGGCCAGAATTTCCGCGGCCTGAACGCAAAAGCCTTCCCGCGCCTTGGCAAATTTGGCGTCGTGAAGCAGGCGTCGCGGCAAGGTTTCACCCTCGACGAAACCCACCACATAGCCGCGGTCCAGTTCATCTTCGGGCGCAAATTCAAACACCGGTTCCGGCACCGGCACGCCGTGTTTCTGCGCTATCTGGAGCAGTTTGAACTGCGGATGGGGCGCAATGAACGGTGAATTCGGCAAGGTGTAGGTTTCTTGCCGAAACACCAGGCGCCGTCGACTGGCGCCCTCCACCAGATCAAACAACAGGGTGCGATTTGAGCCGCCGAGCGTCGCCACATCGATGCGGTCGAGTTCGGCCCGCTCGCCAAAGCGCCGTCGAACGGCGAGGCGGAGGCGATCAATGATGGGAGGCAGCGGATCTACTGGGGAGTTTGGGGCATTCATCGAGGTCATTCAGTACCAGTCGTCACAGTGCTTAGAGCGGGTAGCCCACGGGTTCGCCGTTCTCCAGCACTTCAATGTATTCGGTCATGCCAAGTCCGGTTCGGTCGTCCCAGGTCCAGCGCGTGAAGCCTTCGGCGATGCGGGACTGCAAACTCTGGCCGGCTTCTTCGCGGCGATTCCGCAAGGGCAACATGCTGAGGATTTCGCCCTCGATACGCACCGCGCGCTTGGCGGTGCGCACACCCAGTTGCATGCGCTTGGGATCTTTCAGAGGCGTCCATTCGGTAAACAGGTCGAGGTCGGTAATTTCCTCGTAATCGCCGTCGTACTGGAGTACGCCACACCGCCGGGTCAGCCCGTTGCGGTCGGTAATCTTGAGAATCATGAAGCCCCGGTCCGGCCCGAAGTTGCCGATGAACAGGCGATAGAAATAGATGTTCGTCCAGTAGCGCGGCCCCCAGGAATGATCGCGCCAGCCAAAGCCCGCAATCGACAGGCGCTGGTCGCCAACTTGAATGTGGCCGGTCGCCCGCGTGTGCTGGTTGAAATGGCCGAGCGAAAAATTGCGGCCGTACATGGTGGGCGTGGTGTCGTCGGTGGGTTCGCCGCCGTGCAGCGGGGACACGCCCTCGTGTTTGAATTCCACTGAGCACGGCAGGCGCGCGGCGCGCTCGAAGGCAGTGCGGGGTTCGCGCATCCATTCGGGGTCATCCAGCACCATCACGTCGCCCTCGTAGTTCATCTGCACGGCAGACAGCGGGGTGATGACTTGATAGCGCAAGCCGCCGGCGTCGTGCCGGTCGTTGCTGGTGATACTGGGACGCAAGAACTGACAGGCGACTTTACCGTCGGGCAGATACAGACAAACGGATAATTCGGCGCGCCCCTCGTTGACCCGATTCCCGAGTCGCATCCAGCCGCCATAGGTACCGGTCGCATCAAAGGCGTTGAGATAGACGCTCTCGTTGAAGTTCGGCTCCGCGCTC
>CANFVX010000161.1 GCA_947450495.1 Gammaproteobacteria bacterium | reverse complement strand
GGCCACTTCGATGCCGTGTTCCTTGGTGCCGGCCCACACGTTGCCCCCCAAGCCATAAATGGTGTCGTTGGCAATGCGCACGGCGTCGGCTTCGTCCTTGAACGGGATGATGGCCAACACGGGCCCGAAGATTTCTTCACGGGCGATGGTCATGTCGTTGTTCACATCGGCGAACACGGTCGGCTTGACGTAGAAACCCTTGTCCAGACCTTCCGGGGCTTCGGCGCCGCCGGTCACCAAACGCGCACCTTCTTCAATCCCTTTGTTGATGAGGTTGCGAATGCGCTCGCGCTGGATGGCGGAAATGACCGGGCCCAGTTTGACGTTGCCGGCAATCGGGTCACCGATGGTGAAGCCTTCGGCGGCTTCCTTGGCAAAGGCCACGGCTTCTTCGTAGCGCGATTCCGCCACCAGCATGCGCGAGGGCGCAATGCAGGCCTGACCGGAATTGAGGTAGCACTCGTTCACACCAGCCTTCACGGCTTTTTCCAGATCCGCGTCTTCCAGAATCACGTGCGGCGACTTGCCGCCCAGCTCGAGCGCCACGCGCTTGATCGTCTGCGCGGCAACTTCCGCCACGCGGCGACCGGCGCGGGTGGAACCGGTGAACGACACCATGTCCACTTCCGGATGGGAGGCGAGCACTTCACCCACCACCGGGCCGTAGCCCGTCACCAGATTGAACACACCGGCCGGCAGACCAATCTCGTGCAGCACTTCGGCGAGGATAAAGGCGGTGCTCGGCGCGACTTCGCTGGGCTTCAGCACCACGGTGCAGCCGGCGGCGAGCGCGGGGGCAACCTTCAACATGATCTGGTTGATCGGGAAGTTCCAGGGCGTAATGGCGGCGACCACACCAATCGCTTCGCGCACCACCAGCGAGGTGCCAACCTGTTCTTCGAATTCGTAGGTTTTGAGCATTTCGGCGTAGGTTTTGGCGGCGCCGATGGGCAGGCTGGCCTGAATCATATTGGCCATCTTGAGCGGCATGCCGACTTCGGTGGCAATCGCGAGCGCCACGTCATTGCGGCGAGCTTCCATGCCGGCGGCGATTTTTTCGAGGAACACCACGCGCTCGGCGACCGGGGTCTGGGACCAGCTGGCAAAGGCCGCGCGGGCGGCGGCAACGGCGCGGTCGGCGTCTTCTTTCACGCCTTCCGGAATACGGGTGACGGCTTCCTCGGTGGACGCGCAGGTGGCGTCGATAGTGCCGCGGCCGATGGGTTCAACCCACGCGCCGTTGATATAGAACTTGTCGTAAATCTTCATGAGGGACTCCGGACTGGGATTGGCGAAAGCCGGGCGCGAACGTGCGCGCGGCGGGCAGACTGGATTCTATGCGCTACCGGGGGAATCGAAAACGCATTACGCTCAAACCATTCCAGCGGCGAAGGACAACACGCCATGTTGCCGAGCATTTTCATTTCCCACGGCGCGCCGGATCTGGTGGTCTCCGACCTGCCGGCCCGTCACTTCATTGCACAACTGGGCACCGGGTTGCCGCGCCCGAAGGCGATTTGCGTGGTGTCGGCGCATTACGAGAGCGCCTCGCCGCGGGTCACCAGCGCCCCGCAGCCGCGCACGATTCACGACTTTGGCGGCTTCGATGCCGCGCTCTATCAGATTCAGTATCCGGCGCCCGGCGCACCGGACTTGGCGAGCGACATCGCCCGACGCTTGCAGGCGGCAGGTCTGACAACCGAACTCGATCCGCAGTGGGGCTTCGACCACGGCACCTGGTGCCCGCTGCGCTTGATGTTCCCGCTCGCCGACATTCCCACGGTGGCCTTAAGCGTGAGTCCGCAGCGCGATGCCCGCTGGCATCTGGCGCTGGGGCGTGCGCTGGCCGGATTGCGCGAGGAGGGCGTGTTGCTGATGGGCTCCGGCGCGCTGACCCACAACCTACGCGAAGTCGCCTGGCCGGGCAGCAACACCAACGCGCCGGCGTTTGTGCACGAGTTTGCCGACTGGATGGTCGAGCATCTGGCGACTCAGGACGAGACGGCCCTGCTTGATTTTGCCAATCAGGCCCCGCACGTCACCCGCAACCATCCCAGTCTCGAACACCTCATGCCATTTTTCTTTGCGCTCGGCGCGGCCGGCGAGGGCTGGCACGCCACCCGCCTGCACGAGAGCGTGACCTATCGGGCGCTCCGCATGGATGCGTTTCGGTTCGACGCGTGAAGATTCGCGCTATTGAGGCTTTTGCGCTCTCGTGCCCGATTCCCGAAGCGGAGCAGGTGAGCCTTGGCATAGGGCGCACCGTCAAACGCGATGCGGTGCTGGTCAAAATCACCACCGACGAGGGCCTTGTCGGTTGGGGCGAGGCGCACGCCGGGCGCGCGCCCACCGTCATCGCTGAGTTGATCCACTCGACCCTGGCGCCGGCCATTCTGGGACAGCCCGCCGACGACATCGCCGGCATTTGGGCGCGACTTTATCGCCTGCAGTTGGCCAGCCATGGCACTGGGGCGGCGGCAGCGCTGGCGATCTCGGGTGTCGATATGGCGCTGTGGGATCTGCGCGGCAAAGCGGCCGGACTACCGCTGTACGCGCTGCTTGGTGGCGAGCACAAGGCGATACCCGCCTATGCCGGCGGTATTTCGCTCGGCTACGGCAGCCTCGAGGCTTTGCTGGAGGAAGCACAGGCTGCGGTCGCGGCGGGCTATCGCGCCCTCAAGCTGCGGCTGGGTCAGGACCCGGCTACCGACATCGCCCGCGTGCGGGCAGTGAGAAAAACGCTGGGCTCAGCGGTGGATATCCTGACCGACGCCAACTGCAGTTACACCGTGGAAGCCGCGCGCGAAGTGCGCGCCGCGCTGGATGAGCTTGAGGCGGGTTGGTTGGAAGAACCGTTTTCCGCCCACGACTTCAAAGCCTACGCCGCGCTCGGCGGGGCGGGCCGCACGCCTCTGGCGGCCGGCGAGAATCATTTCCTGTTAAGCGACTTCGAGCGTCTGGCGGATGACGGTGTGGTGCGCCTGTGGCAGCCGGATGTGTCCAAGTGCGGGGGCATCAGCGAGGTGCTGCGGATTGCGCAGCTGGCCGACCGGCTCGGGATCTGGATCCATCCGCATACCTCGGTCAGCGGACTCAATATGGCCGCGTCGCTGCATGTTCTCGCCGCCTTACCGAACGCCGGCTATTACGAGGCGGATTATTCGCGCTGGAATCCCTTGCGCACGCAGGTCTGTACGCCGGTGCTGGCACCCGACGCGAACGGCGCCTACAGCCCGCCGATCGGGCCGGGTTTGGGCGTTGAGGTCGATGAAGACGCTTTGCGCCACTATCCCCCGCTGCGCGGCGCGGGCTACCGCTAGCTCCCCAAATCTCTGTTTCCTCAATCGCGAGATGCTCATGATGTCGACCCCAGCCTTGCCCGCCCTGAATGAAGATGCGCTGTACGCCAAGGTCACGCGGCGACTGATTCCGTTTCTGTACCTGTGCTACGTCGCGGCCTATCTCGACCGCGTAAACGTGGGTTTTGCGAAGTTGACGATGGCCAGCGATTTGCGCTTCAGCGACACCATTTATGGCCTCGGCGCCGGCGTCTTCTTTCTGGGCTATTTCCTGTTCGAGGTGCCCAGCAACTTGCTGATGCATCGGATCGGGGCCCGCCTGACGATGGCGCGCATCATGATTCTGTGGGGGCTCATCTCGGCCTCCACCATGTTTGTCTCCAGCCCCGAAATGTTCTACGCCATGCGGTTTCTGCTCGGCATGGCGGAGGCGGGCTTTTTCCCAGGCGTGGTGTTGTATCTCACTTACTGGTACCCGGCGCAGCGCCGGGGCCGGGCGCAAACCTTGCTGGTAACCGGGGTGGCCGTCGCTGGCGTATTGGGCAATCCGATCTCGGGCTGGATCATGAATAGCACCCACGGGGCGCATGGCCTGCAGGGTTGGCAGTGGTTGTTCCTGCTGGAAGGCTTGCCGTCCGTGGTGCTTGGGCTGCTGGCGTTTCGTTTTCTGGATAACAGCGTGGCGGAGGCCAGGTGGCTCACGCCGGATGAACGCGCGGTGCTGACGGCCAATATCGCCAATGAGGCGGCCGAGAAGTCCACCACCGACGCGATGCACGCGCTACGCGACGGCCGAGTCTGGCTGCTGGCCCTGATTTACTTCTGTTTGGCGTCGGGGCTGTACGGGGTGAATTTCTGGTTACCCACCATCGTCAAAGGCATGGGCATCACCGATCTGGGGCAAATCGGGCTGGTGAGCGCGGTGCCCTGGTTGGCGGCGGCCTTCGCCATGGTCGCGGTCGCGCGTTCGGCGGACCTGCGCCGCGAACGCCGTTATCACGTAGCGGTGCCCGCTTTGCTGGGCGCGGTGGGGCTCGCGGCCTCAGTCCCGCTTGCCGGTCATCCCGCGGCCGCTATCGCCGCGCTGGCGCTGGGCACCTGTGGCCTGCTGTCGTCTATCCCGTTGTGCTGGAGTTTGGCCACCGCCTTTCTGGGCGGTGCCGGGGCTGCGAGCGGCATCGCGCTGATTAATTCCTTCGGGAATCTCTCAGGCTTCGCCGCGCCCTATCTCATGGGCTTCATCCGCGAGCGGACAGGGAGCACGGATCTCGCGATGTATACGCTGGCCGCCGTGCTCGTGCTTGGCGCGGCACTCGTGTTGACCCGGGTGCCGGCAGCGCTGGTCAACCGTTAGCCGCGCGGCTTGCCGCTGAAGAGGTCGTCGTCGAGGTTTTCCAGCAGCGCGTCGAGATCGGCCTGCGACAGCGGTGAAGTGGCCTCGGCGGGTTCATCTGGCCCGTCGAGGTCAATCACCACGTCCGCCGGTTGAAACGGCGGAGGCGGCGGCGGCGCGACCACCGGTTCGGGCGCGGCCATGTCCATATCATCAATACTCAGCAGTTCGTCATGCGGCATGCTGGCGGCCTTGCGCGAGATTTCATCGGCCTGCTGCTTGTCGAACGCCGCGCTGTATTCCGCCATCAGCGAATCCAGCACTTTCTTGGTATCCGACAGTTCCATTTCCAGGGCGGAGTTGGTGTCTTGCAGGGCGGTGACTTCGGCCTTGTCGACCTGTCCGCGCGGTGTGATTCTTACCCACGGTGCGACGAGTTTGGTGACTTCGGCCGGCACGTCTGCGAGCGATTTATCGCCTCTGCCGAGGGTCACGCCGATCAGCGCGTTGTAAAACGCGCGCTCGCGTTCGATGAAATCCGCGACCACTTTCTCCGACTCGTCGGCGTCCATGCGATAGATCTCCTGCATGGTGGCCATCAGCGCGTCGCGGCGATGCACTTCTGTTTTTTCGACCGTGGCCACCAGCGAGGTGACGTTTTCTACCGCTTCGTTTTGTTGCTGACGTTCGCTCCGCCGCGAGACAAACATGATCACCACCGCGATCAGGCCGAATTCAACACAGAGCACCAGCAGCGCCAGTTCCAGAGAGGTGGTAATCACAGTGACACTCCTTTGCTCGGGATCGCCCGGCGGCGAAGCCTGTACCAGACCGGCACCAGCACCAGTGCGAGGGCGAAATTGCCCCCAACCACGATGGCGAGGGTGCGCCAGGCATTGATGGCGGGACTTGGTGCGCTGGCTAGTGGCACCTCGAGCGAGGGGGGCGCGGCGGGCGGTGGCGGCGCTTTCACTTCAACGGTTTGAGGCGCGAGCCGCAGCTGCAGGGTTTGCCCGTCCTTGTCGCGCACCAGCGTCTGGGCGGTGACTTCGTACTGGCCGCCGTAGCGCACATCGAACGCCATCGTCGCCGGGCCTCGTTCATCGGCAGTAATGTCGCGCACGTCGCGGAACTTGTCGGGCCCTTCAACCAGCACGTAGCCGCTGATAGTGGACGGGGCCAGCAGATCTTTCTGAACCTGCCACTCAATGCTGAGCTTGCCTTTGCCGGGTGACTGCAAATTAAACCCGAGTGCCTGATCGTGAATTTCGATGCGATGGCGCTTTTCCCGCTCGAACGTGGCGCTGCGCGCGCGAATAGTGAGCTCGTAAGTGCCGGCTGCCAGCTGCGGGCTGGCGCTCGTGGTGAACGCATGCGTGGTTTCGTTCAAGGGCATGTCCAGCACGTCGCCCGCGCCTTCGGGGCCAGTCAATCCGGCCGCAGTGCTCACAATGCGTAAGAAGTCGTTGCGGGCGATTGGCGCGCCGTGTTCCACCAGCGACGCTTCAAGAGACAGGGTCTGTCCATGCATCAGGTGGGTAGGCAACTCGCCCAGCGTGAGGGCGAGGTCGGTCACCACCAGCGCCCGGTTGTCGGGGTCCTCTTTCCCGCTTAAGGACCAAGCGCCGGGTTGAGGAGTGCGCAAGCTCACAAGGTCATAGCCGGCGTCGGTTTGCCAGCGAATGTTTTCGCCTGTATTCGCCACGGTGTAGGTTTTGCCGTCCGGTCCCGTTAGAGCGATCGGCGGCGCCTCTGCCGTGCGGAACACGAGCAAAGTGACTTCGCTCACGCTGCTGTCCACGGTGAAATGATTGCCCACGAGCGGCAGGGTGTCCGGGGATGTCGCCTGTTCAAAAATATGCAGAAACGCGCGTTGCAGCGTATCGGCCGACGGGGCTTGTTCGCGCCAGCCACCGGTGCCGCTGGCCAGCGTCTGCAGGAGTTCGGTATCCGCATCCGCAGACAGCGCGATGGCGTGAATTTTCGCGCCCTTCATTTTGAGTTCGGCGAGTTGCGGGCCTAGCACCCGCACGCGCGATGCGGCACTTGCCGCGCCATCTTTAGCCACATCCACCTTGCCGTCGGTCAGCAAGACGATGTGGCGGTCGGCTGCTGCGCCCGCGCCCGCGCCCCAGTCTCGGCTGGCGGCGCTCAACGCGGCCTCGATGTTGGTGAACAGGCCGCGCGAATGAATTTTGGCCGCGCTGTTGCGGGTGAGGTTTTTCCATTTGTCGTTGACCTGGCCCACCGGGACCAGCGGGGCCACGCCCTGATCAAACAGCCACACGCCCGCAGTGGCGCCAGCCGGCAGGAGTTGGGCGAGCATGCGCAGGGCGGGCATGCGGAGATTCTGCGGGTCGGTGGTTTTCATGCTGCCCGAGACATCCACCAGAATCCGGATGTCCGGGGCGGCGCTGAGCATCGGGCTCAACAACAGCAGTCCCAGTAGCAGGGGCAGGGAGCGCAGGGCTGGAGGCAGTCGATTCATAAGGGTGCTTGCCGTGGCGAGTCAGGTTTTGTCGTTGGCGGCCATTGAGCACAGAACATTAGCTAAAGCGCATCGCCGGCGACGCCTCGACGTTGCGGGCAAGGTCGAGCCCGGTCAGGATGCGGTCCTGTCTTCGAGCGATGGACGCTTCCGCCAATGATCACGACCTACTGTTTGCAGGACGACGCCCTGCGGGCGAGCACCGGCTTCATCGCCTCCGGCAAGCTGTCGTCGGCGACGTGGATCGATCTCTTCCAGCCGTCTGGAGAGGAAGAGCAACACGTTGAATCTTTGCTCGGCTGCGACCTGCCGACTCGCGAGGAAATGCGTGAAATCGAAGATTCGCGGCGTCTGGTGGTGCGCCACGACGTCCTGCTGATGACCGCCACCGTGATGGTGCAGTCCGAGTCCGAGTATCCCCGCGCAGAGGACATCACCTTCGTGTTAACGCAGGGCCCGCTGGTGACGGTGCGCTATGCCAATCCGCGCGCGCTCGCCATCTTCGCCGCGCGCGGACTGGCGGAGGCGACGGCCTGTCGCGATGGCCAGACCGCTCTGGTCGGTTTGCTGGAAACGTTT
>CANFVX010000160.1 GCA_947450495.1 Gammaproteobacteria bacterium | reverse complement strand
CGGCTTTACGGTGCGTTCCCTACAGTTTTTCAAACGCCCCACGCCGTTCACGCGCGATGTGGGCGATTGGCTGACCCTGATGGCGGTGCCTTTTTTGTCGGCTTTGCCAAACGAGCAAAGCAGACGAGAAGTGGTGGATGAGGTTCGTGAGACCTTGCGGCCCCAACTGCTCGACGCCCAAGGGGTCTGGCAACTCGACTACGTGCGGCTCCGCTTTGTCGCCGAGAAGCCCGCCTGATGCACACCGGCGGTTGCCTCTGCGGCGCGGTGCGCTATCGCATCAGCGGGGAAATTCGCGACGTGTGGCTGTGTCACTGCGGCCAATGCCGCAAGGCGCAAGGCGGCGCTTTTGCGGCCAGCGTCCCTACCCCGCGCGAGCAATTTGAACTCACGCTGGGCGCCGAGGCCTTGCGCGCCTACCGGGCTTCTCCGCACAAGCGTCGCTGGTTTTGCGGCGAGTGCGGCTCACCGATATACAGTGAAGTCGATGGGGCCTCGGTCTTGCGGCTGCGCGCGGGTTCGCTCGACGAACCCGTCACCCTCACCCCGGTCGGCCACATTTTCGTGGCCGACAAAGCCGCTTGGGACTGCATTCAGGACGGTCTGCCGCAACACGCCGGGCGTGAACCCGGGCGCTAGGCGAGCGGCCTACGGCACCGCTTTCGCCGCCGCCAGCGGCACGCCATATTCCCCGTCGAACACCATTTCATCGAGCGGCCGTCGGGTGAGCTTCTTCGGGAACTCGCGCGCCGGCCAGCCCATCATGAGCACGGCGGCCAGCGAGATATCCGCTGGAATATTGAACATCGGTTTGATCTCGGGCTCGACCGCGCAGTGGAGCGTGGTGAGCGCGGTGCCCAAACCGGCTTCGCGCGCGGCCATGATGATGTTCTGCACCGCCGGATACACCGACGCGCCGCCGACGATGCTCAATCTGCCCAAGTGGTTATCCGTAGGATGGACGTCCTCGAGGCGGGCGCAGACCAGCAGCAAGACCGGGATTTCTTCCATGTGCTGGGCGAAGTAATCGGCGGATTCCAGGAGACCCGATTTCCCACCGACTTTCACGCTGCCCTGACGGATACCCTGTACGTAATTGTTCCAAATTGGCAGGTAGAGAGATTTCAGCGCCAGCTTCTTTTCGCGCTCGCTAACGACGATGAACCGCAACGGTTGCCGGTTACCGCCCGTCGGCGCCCAGCGCGCGGCGTCGAGCACCATGGCCAGCAGGTCCGGCGCAATCGGATCGGGCTTGTAGTAGCGGCAGGTGTTGGTGGTGCGCATGAGGTCTAGCAGGTCCATCGGTCCTCCTTCGTTCGTTGTTTTCGGTATGACTGAAGTGTGCGGGCTTTAAACGCCGACGTCAGCCCCGCGACACTCACCACACGACACGGCGCTAGCGCGCCTGGTAATTCAGGCTCGCCGGCATCCCCCGACAGACCGTAAAATCGCAGCCGCGCGGTTCCGCGCATTTGATCTCAAAAGGAAGATGATGGCCGCCGTCCATACCGCTTTTTCGTCTACCGAAGCCGTGCAGTCGCTGTTCGCCAGCGACCATTACATTGCCGACCGCGCGCTGGCGCTCACCGTCAAACTCGCCGCCGACCTCCAGAAGCCAATCCTGCTGGAAGGCGAGGCAGGTGTGGGCAAAACAGAGGTTGCGAAAGTGCTGGCCCGCACGCTCGACACCCCGCTCATTCGATTGCAGTGCTACGAGGGACTGGACGCGAGTACCGCCCTGTACGAATGGAACTACGCGCGCCAAATCCTGCATATCCGGATGGCCGAACAAGACGCCGCCGCCCGCGCCGAACTGGAGAGCACCATTTTCGACGACCGCTTTCTGCTCAATCGTCCGTTGCTGGCGGCCATTCGGCATCCCGGCCCGCGCCCGGCAGTGCTGTTGATCGACGAGGTGGACCGCGCGGATGAGGAGTTCGAAGCCTTTCTGCTGGAAGTCCTCTCGGACTACCAAATTACGGTGCCGGAAATCGGCACCTTCAAGGCCGCGCATCCGCCGCACGTCATTCTGACTTCCAACCGCACGCGCGAATTGAACGACGCGCTGAAGCGCCGCTGCCTCTATCTATGGGTCGACTATCCCAGCCCGGAAAAAGAGCGCGAGATTATTCAGCAACGTATTCCCGGGGTCAGCGCCAAGCTGGCGGAAGCCGTGACCCACATCATGCAGGCCCTGCGGGCGATCGACTTTTACAAGAGGCCTGGCATCGCCGAATCGCTCGACTGGACCCGCGCCCTGCTCGGGCTCGGCATTGAAACGCCGGACGCCGCCGTCTTGCGCGACACGGCGGGCGTGGTGCTGAAGTACAAGGAAGACATCGAGCGCCTCCAGACACTCGATGCGGCGAGCCTGCTCCGCCAGCCCTAGTGCCATTGGCTGACGCTTTGGATACGCCGCCACAAGACCCGATAACCGCTCGCACGCTGGCCTTCTGTCGCCTGCTGCGGGTGGAAGGTCTCCCCATCACACCGGCCAGGGTGATGGACGCGCTCCGCGCCCTGACTTTCATCGACAGCAGTCAGGTTGACGATTTCCGCCTCGCCCTGCGGCTCAATCTGGCGAGTAGCCAGACGCAGGAAGCGACTTTCGATCGGGTATTCACGCACTACTTCTATGACACGACCGACGAACGGCGGCTGCCGAGCGGCATTCGCGGCGAGACCATGCGTGGCCAGCTCGGCCATCACTACAAAGAACTGGATCAAGCCGTAGACGCACCGCCCGAAGCATGGGCCCCCGAAGCCAGCGGACATGCGGTTGACCTGCGGGCGCGCTGGGATCCGGATGCCCCGCCGCTCGAACAAATCATTCGGGAACTGGCGCGCCGTTTGGCGACCCGCCCGAGCCGTCGCTTTCAAACCGGCCGCCGCGGCGAAAAAGTTGATTTGCGCCGCTCGGTCCGGCGCAACGCCCGTCATGGTTTCGATCTGCTCGACTTAGCCCGCGCCCGGCGCAAACAGCGTCGGACCCGCCTGGTGATGCTCTGCGATGTCTCCGGGTCGATGGACGCGTTTAATCCTTTTCTGTTGCAGTTGATGTTCGGTTTGCAGCAGGCGCTGAAGTCTTCACGCACGCTCGTGTTCAGCACCCACGTCACCGAAATCACCGCCGCGCTCCGCCGGCGTTCGGTGGCCGAGACCTTGCGCGAAATCACCCAAATTGTCCGCCATTGGTCGGGCGGCACCGATATTGGTGCCGCGCTGGGCTGCTTGAACCGGGGCGTTATTCGGGAAGGCGCGGCGAGTTCGACGGTTGCCATCATCATCAGCGACGGCTACGACAACGGCAGCATCGAGCGCATTGCCGACGAGATGAAAGCCTTGCAAAGGCAGGTTTCGAGCGTGGTCTGGATCAATCCCATGTACGGCGCGAGTACCTTCAAAGTGCGCGCGGCGGGCATGCGGGCCGCATTGCCATTTGTGGACCATTTCCTGCCAGCGTTTGACGCCCGCTCTTTGCGGGTGCTGGTGAGAGAGTTGGCGCTCATCTAAGCCTCCATTTCCCACGCGTTGAGAGCCCGTGGTCAAAAACTCACGTGACGGGGTCCATTGTTTTCCTGCGTTGTGCCGGCACAACGAAAATTCCCTGCCACCCGCTGCTTTGTTGGAAAAAGGTGCAAATCGCCCTTGCCGCGGACCACGATAGTGCACGCCTGACGCTCAGCACTGAGGCGACTCCGCGCGAACCGCCTGAAAAATCAGGGCCTTAGCTAAAGGCACGGATCCTGCTGTCCCGAACCCAACCGACAGCGTTGTTCTGGGTCCGCACCTGAGCCCAGACCGCGCCGGCCAAAAAATGAGCCGGAACAAAGTTGCGGCGCACCATTTAATTCTTTTAAACTCTCATCAGTCTGTCGTACGTGATTGAAGTATCTGATGTTTATTAGCGACAAACTGATTTTCCATTGGTAGACTTTGACCTCGTTGATTTCGATGACTTCGTCGGACCCGACCTTAAACGCAACTTGCACTGGAGATTGAAAACCATGAAGCGCTCACTACTCGCCTCTGCCATCCTTCTGGCCTGCGCTGGCGCCAACCCTGTCTTTGCGCAGGACGCCGCCCCTGCTGAAGAAACCGGCCCGCTGGCCACCAAGAATTTCAGCAGCACGATTTACCTGACCACGGACTATCGCTTCCGCGGCATTTCCAACTCCGACGGTCCGGCGCTGCAAGGCAGCATTGACTACACCTACGACGGCTTCTTCGTCGGCGTGTGGGGCTCCAACACCGAATTCTCCGATGCCAACCTTGAGTTGGACTTCTACGGCGGCTACCGCTTCAGCTACACCGGCCTCGACTTCACCGTGCAGGGTCTCTACTACACTTACCCGGGTGAAGACAAAGACGCGACCGAAGGCTTTGACCCGGTTGGCGTTGATGCGGACTACGCCGAAGTTAATTTCGGTGTGTCGCACACCTTCCAGGCGCCGCTGTCCCCGACGGTCGGCTTCAACTACTACTACTCGCCAAACTTCTTTGGCGACGACGAAGCTGCTCACGCCTTCCAGTTCAACGGCGGCTTGACGCTGCCGATGGGCATTGGCGCGTATGTGATGGGCGGCTACCAGACCGTGAAGGGTGACAAGTCCTCTGGCGGGATGGGCGGCTACAACTACGCCTACTATCAGGCTGGCACCAACTACACGTTTAAGGGCTTCAAGCTGGACGTGAGCTGGACCGGTACGGATATGGACGAGTCCTTGAAAGAGTTCTACCCGAATACCTCGCCGGACAACTTCCGGAAGCTGGTCGAAGGGACCTTCCTCTTCACCGTCTCCCGCACGTTCTAAGCAGTCATCTGACTGTTGTTCAGTCTCCGCCGCGCTCGCGGCGGAGACTTCCCTCTCTCCGGCCAAGTTTTTTCCTCTGGCCAACGTCGTTTCCCCAATACGCTCGCTTCGCCCTCGCGAACTCATGCGCCATACGGTAACTTCCGTCCACCGGTGCCCAGCTCTGGCTGCGCCGAACCGGTTTCCCTGAGCCTCTACCCGGAAGGTCCCTATGACGTTATTCAATGCGCAACAATTTCAGAGCGCGCTCAACGAGGACGGCGAATTCAAAATCGCCGGACGCTTCCTCGATGGCGCCCTCAAGCTCCACTTTGCCGATGATGCCCTGCTCCTCAAATTCAGGGACGGGCAACTGGTATCCATGGTCACGCCGTCGCTGTTCGATACCGCAGATGTGGTTATCAAAGGCCCGCTCAGCAGCTGGCAGGAATTTCTGAAGCCCATGCCGAAGCCGTTTTTTCACGACATGTTTGCGGCAATCGTGCGCAATCAGTTTGAGTGGAGCGGCGACTCGGAAACCTTCTTCGCCTACTACGGCGCCTTCCGTCGCATGTTCCAGATCATGCGCGACCACGCGATTCACTGAGAGGAGACCCCCATGGCACGACACGACGAAACGGTGGGTCGCTACGTTTACCTCACCATCAACGACATCGAATATCGCGTTTACTACGAATCCAGCGGCAGCGGCATTCCGCTGATCTGCCAGCACACCGCCGGTGCCCACGGCTTCCAGTGGCGCCACTTGATGGAAGACAAGGAAATCACCAGCAAGTACCGCGTTATCGCCTGGGACTTGCCCTTTCACGGCAAATCACTGCCCCCCATTGGCGACCGTCACTGGGAAAAGCCCTACAACCTCACGCGCGACTTTTTCCTGAAATTTATTCTGGGCTTCTCGGCCGCGCTCGAACTCGACCGCCCGGTGTTCATGGGTTGCTCGATGGGAGGCCAGGTTGCCGTGGATCTCGCCGCCCATCACCCGGAGTCCTTCCGCGCCTCGATCGGCGTCGAAGCTTCGCTGACCAGCCCGGGCTACTACCTCGATCAGTTCTATCACCCGCGGATCAGCAACGAAGCCAAGCCGGCCACCATGTTTGGCCTCTGCGCGCCGTCCAGCCCCGAGCCCCATGTGCGCGAAACCGTCTTTGGCTATAGCCAAGGCGCGCCCATGGTGTTCAAGGGCGACCTTTACTACTACTCGGTGGAATACAACGCGGAGTCCTACGCGGACCAAATCGATACCGCGAAATGCCCGCTGTATCTGCTGACCGGTGAATACGACTTCGCTACCGGGCCGGAGGAGACCAAGGCGCTGGCGGCCAGAATCAAGGGCGTTAAATTTACGGAAATGCGCGACAACGGCCATTTTCCGATGAGCGAAAATCCGCAGAAATTCCGTGAATACCTGCTGCCCATCCTGAAGGAAATTGCCGGCTAGGGCTTGCCCCAACTATCGCTCCCGCAGCCGTGCGCGGCGGGAGCGATTTCAAACTTCACCCCTTAGGCGTTCAACAACACCAGCTTGCCCATTTGCTCGCCGGCTTCCATGCGGCGATAGGCTTCGACCGCGTCTTCCAGCTTGAAGATTTGATCCACCACCGGCTCGATCCGATGTTTGTTAATGAACTCCACCATGGCGGCAAACTCGGCTGGCGTGCCCATGGTCGAGCCCTGAATCCGGATCTGGCGGAAAAACAGCTTGGCCATTTCGAGCCCTTCGGGCGGATTGCCCAAGGTCGCACCAAAGAACACAAACCGTCCGCCGTTGTTCAACGCGTTCAAGGCCGTATTCACTACCGCACCGCCGGCGCTGTCGATCACCAGATCAAATCCGCCGCAGAGTTCGCGCAAGGATTTGCCCCAACCGTCCTGCCGGTAGTTCACGCCCCCCAGCGCACCCAAGGTTTTGGCTTGATCCAGTTTCTCGTCGCTGCCGCTGGTGACGTAGACCTCAGCGCCCAGATATTTCGCCCACAGCAGCGCAAAGCTGGCGACGCCTCCGCCAATCCCTGTCACGAGCACTTTCTGTCCACGCGCGACTTCACCGTGCGTCACCACCGCACGCCAGGCGGTAAGCCCCGCCAGCGGAAACGCCGCAGCCTGCATCCATGACAGATGCGCGGGCTTGTCGACAACGTCGCTGGCCGGCGCGCAGATGAATTCGGCAAACGTGCCTTGGTCTGGCATCCCCAGCACGCGGAACTGGGCGCCGCCGCAGCGGGGGTCGTCGCCCCAATCGCGCGCGGGGTAAATCACCACCTCGCGTCCGATGAGAGCCGCATCAACGCCCTCGCCCACCGCGTCCACGATGCCCGCGCCGTCGGAGCCGCTGGTCGCCGGGAACTTGATGCGGGGATAGGCGCCGCGAGTAATCCAGACGTCCCGGCGATTAAGCGCGCTGGCCTTCAGGGCCACGCGTACTTCGCCAGCTTTGGGCGCGGGCGTCGGGATCTCTTCGATGAGCAGTTTGTCGGGACCGCCCACTTCATGCAGAACGACGGCCTTCATCTCACTTGCCCTCAAAGCTGGGTTTGCGCTTTTCGGTAAAGGCCTTGAAGCCCTCTTTGGAATCTTTCGAGTAGCAGGCGAGCCCGGCAATCGCGCGGGTTTCAAGTTCCATCTGGGTTTCGAGCGAGTTGGAGAAGCTGTCCACCAACAGGCGCTTGGTCTCGCCGTACGCGGCAGTCGGGCCGCTCGCGAACTGTTTGGCGAGCGTCTGCGCGCGGGCCATCAGGGCGTCGTCCGCCACCACCTCGGTCACCATGCCGAAAGATTTCGCTTCTTCGGCGGTATAGACAGGGTTGAGCAAAATCATTTCCTTGGCCTTGGCCATGCCGACCAGACGCGGCAGATAGAAGGTGCTGCTACCGTCGGGCGACACGGCGATCTTGGTG
>CANFVX010000159.1 GCA_947450495.1 Gammaproteobacteria bacterium | reverse complement strand
GCGCGCAATTGCAGCGAGAACTCGAGGTTCTGCGGGTTTTTGCGCTGCTCCTCAGGCAGGGTTTGAAACACGCTCAAGCCTTCGCGGGCCAGCGCGTCGAGCTTCGCGCCCGGCGCGTTGGCCTGCTTGGCAAACTCGCGGGCAATCACATAAAACCGTGCGTTCTCGATGCTGCCCTGGGCGCTGGCCGGCGATTTGACCTTGGCCAGCAGGGCGAGCGCGCCTTTGGTGTCGCCTGCGTTCTGGGCCAGCATCACCCGCGCGCCCAGCGCGTCAGGATCGGAGGGGTTCAGTTTGATGAAGCGCTGCGCGGCTTCTTTCAAATCCGAGCGCGCGCCGGAGGTGGATTTGGCATCCGGCCGTTTGGCGCGGGCCACATAGGCGAGCTTGGCGGCGGCGCGCTCCAGTTCGGCTTCGAGACGCGGGGCATCCAGCAGCTTCTCGGCAATTTTGGCGGCGTCGTCGTTGAGGTCGGCCTTGAGGCAGGCCACCGCGTAGCGATAGCGGAAACGGTTGAAGTTGAAGATGCGGCTGTCGCGGCGGGTCGCAAAGAATTCGCGATATTTCTGGGCGGCCGTCACCCATTGCTGATTGCCCAAGGCAAACTCGGCGGCAAACAGCGGCGTGAGCCAACCGGTGTCTTCGGCAACGATTTCGGCACGGTACTGCACGAGGTCGACAATCAAGGCCATGGTCACGCGGTCGTCGTCCAGCAGCGCGCGAATCTTGGCCGCCGCCTCGCGGGCGCCCACTTTGGATTTACGTTGTTGTTCGAGCAGTGCAAACAACTCGTCGCGAATGGGATTGGGCACGCCCGCCCCTTCCACCGGCGCCTGATCCTGCGCTGGCGCGGCCTGCGGGCCTTTGGCGATGACGTCGAGCTCGGCCTCCGCAGCTTTGCGCACGGGGTGTTGGGCGTCGCCGGCCAGCGACTGAATGAGGCTCGCGAAGATTTCCTTGGCGTGCGCGGGATTCTTCTCCGCCACCGCCACGAAGCCGAGCCCCAACCAACCGCCGTACACCAGACTCGGTTGGTAGATTTGCATGGACGCCGCGCGAAACCCGCGCTTGGCGCGCCACAGGAGTTGCTTGCGGTCGTCGGCATGGGTGGGGCGTTCGGCCAGCGCCAGATCGAGCCAGGAGCCCCAGAACGGAAACGCGGTCAGCGAGAAGCTGAGGTCTTCCCACACCTGCGAGCGATAAACCTGCTCGAGTGCGCCCTCATCGCCGCCGGTGGCGTTCTCCGCCGCCTGCAGCCGCGCCTCGGTTTGCTTGCGCATGTTCGACGCCAGCTTGCGCAGTTTCATCAAGACATCATCCGGCGCGCCCTGCTGGCGGACTTCATCGACCAGCGCACCAAAGTTGCGTGCGGTGTCGGCGTAGGTCGTGGTGGGCGCGTCGGCGGTGAGGCCATTCAGCAGGGTTTGCGCGCGGGCCAGTGGATCCTGTTCGGCCGCAGTGGCCGCGGCTAGCCACAGGCCGGTGAGGACGGCGGTCGCAACGGTCGCGATAGATTTGATGAGACGGCGAATCACAGCAGGTCCAGCAGGGCTTTCATCTCACGGGCAAACTTGTCGCCCATGATGAGCATCACCAGCCGTTTGGTGATCGAGGTTTCGCCTTCCAGCGTGGCCGCGTCGCCGTTGCCGGCGTCGGCGATATTGCGGAACTGATACATGGGGGCGTCGCGGTAGAGCGCGTGGTTCACCGGCCGACCGACCGAGGCTTCAACCACCGAGGGGTTGGACAGGTCGCTGACATCCAGCGTCGACACCACGCCGCCCTTGCTCGCGAAATGGCTCACCGCGCGTAGCGCGTTGTCGATGTGGTCGTCCGACGGCGGCGCATCCCCCACCAGAATCATGATTTGGCGCGCGCCGGTACGCCATTGGGCGTCTTCCGCGCCCACCTTCAGCGCGGTTTGTACCGCCTCGTAGAAGTCCCCGCCGCCTTCGGCCTTCAGGCCGCCCAGAAACTGCTGCAGCTTTTCGGTGCTGTAGGTGAGGTTCTGCATTTTGGTGACGAACTCGGGGTCATCGTGATCGCGGTAAGCCAGTATCCCGAAACGCGAAATCGGCACCAGCGAGCGGACCACGCTGGTGATATCGAGAATGCGCGTTTTGACCTCATTCAGCACCCAGCCCATGGAGCCGGTGGCGTCCACTACAAAGAGCACGTCGAGTCCGCCTTCGCGCATGCCCTGCACGTAGGCGGCGAACTGATTCGAAGATCCGCCCAGCGCGTTGCCGATGCCTACCCCAAAGCCTGCGGTGCCGCCGCCGGAGCCACCGCCAGAGCCGCCCTTGGTGACCGGCCCCAACAGCCCCACCGTGGGCACCGTGGCGTGACGCGCAAGATTGGCGCCGGCACTTTCCTGATTGGGCAAGGCAATTTCCACAGGCTGGGTGTCTTCGCCGGCTCCGCCGGCCTGTGCGGTGAGCGACAAGGGCACGTTGGGCGGCGGTGGCACCACGCCCTGCGGGGCGATGAGCACTTCCGGGGGTGTAAGTTCGAAATCTTGATCGAAATCGAGGGGCTCGTCGGTGGGCGGCTCTTCGGGTTTGGTTTCGGGCTTCGAGGTCTTGGCGACCTCAATGACCACCTGGCGTTTCTCACGCGCAGCCATTTCGGCGATGGCCTCGCTGGCGGCCTGGGTTTGCTTGATTTCGTCGCCCACTCGGGAGGACACCAGCGCATGCAGCGCGATCGAGATTGCCAACAGCAGCGGCCAGAGAATGAAGCGACGCATGGGGGTGGCGACTTAGGGCGCGGCGTCTGGCGGCACGCGGGCCAGCGTTTCAATCGCAACACGGGTAATGCCGTAATCGCCCGCCTCGTCGATGAGCTTGGCGACAATCACGGCATCGGTAGCGCCGTCGGCGGCGATTTTGAGATCGGTCCGCGCGGCGGCGGTCTTGAGCGCGGATGCGAGCTGCTTGGGCTCAAAGGCGACGCCGTTCAGAAACATGCTGCCGTCGGCCTTCACCACCAGCTGCGGCGCTTCGGGTGGTAGCTTGTTGGCGGCGTCGGACTGGGGCGGGCTGACCTGCAGATGCACGTCGAAATTGGCGGCGACGATAAAAAACAGAATCAGCAGGAAGATCACGTTGATCATGAAAAACGTGCTTTCCCAGCGGCGATCGCGGGCGTCTTCGGCGCCGGTCTTCATGCCGAAATCCGTGGTGGAGCGTTTGCTGAGGTCAACCATCGTTGGGCCCTATTTGAACTGCCGCGCTTCGCGCAGCGAGACCTTGGCGAAGCCGCCGGCGTTCAAGACGTCAATCACATCAATCGCGCGCTGGAGCGGCACGCCGGGATCGCTAGCCACCGCCACGGGTTTGTCTTTGCTTTTGGGCAAGGCCTGCGGGAGGTCGGCCATGTCGCGGCGCTCGCCGTCCAGCCACAGGCCGCCGTCCTTGTGCAGTTCGATGTAGAGGATTGAAGACTCGGCGCTGGTCGAGCCGGTCTTAATCTGCTCCTTCTTCTCGTTGTGCAGGTCCAGTCCATGCGGCACCACAAAGCTGCTTTGGAGCATGAAGAAAATCAGCAAAATGATGAAACAGTCGACCAGCGGCACGAAGGTGATGCGGATCGACCGCCGCCGCCGCCGGCCCAGCGAAAGCGAGATTTTCTCGAGTTCAGCCACGGCCCACGCCGGTCGTCACAACTTTGGTCAGCAGATTCGAGGTTTCCTCGGAGACCCGTTCCAGCCGCGTCTGAATGAGGGCGTGGAGCGCAGTGAAGATAATGGCAATCACCAAACCCACTGCGGTACACACCAGCGCCTGCCAGATACCGTTGGCCAGCGCGCTCGAGCCTTTCTCGGTGCCGGCCACGGCGGCCAGATGACGGAAGGCGTCGATCATCCCGAGCACTGTGCCGAGCAGGCCTAGCACCGGCGAGAGGTAATAGACAATTTCCAGCGCCCGGAGCAGGGAGCCATAGGGCCGCAGAAAGAACATGCCGCGGCGGGAGAGTTCGTCGCGTAAAAGTTCGCGGTCGGCGGTGTGGATGTGCTCCAGCCCAAATTTGATATCGCCGGCCAGCGCGAATTTTGAGGCGCCCAGTTTGGCAAGGGCGGCGTCGCGGTCACCGCTAGCCCATTGGTCGATGAGTTGGTCCGTAGACCGAAAGCGGCTGTCGGACACCGACAGAAACTGCACAAATTTATAAAGGACCATGGCGAGGCCAATGGTGGAGATCACCAACTGCACGGCCACCACGGTGCCGCCAAGTTCCACCAGCGTGCGGGCGGATTCCCAGGTGTAGGTAATGAGGTCCATAGGGTCGTTGCTCTCTTTGGGGTCGCCGGCGGGCGATCGCACAACGGGATGAGTTTTGCGCAAGCGGGGCGCGCTTGGAGTCTAACGACGCGCAGCGCAGAAAAGAAAGGGCCGGCATAGAGCCGGCCCTTCAAGTCTCAAAGTCGTTGTTGTTCGCTTAGAAGTAGTAGCTCACGCGAGCGAAGATTTCATCCGCGAAGTCCAGCGTTTCGATCACGTCGTTGTTCTGCTTCGGCGTGAAGTCTTGCAGAACGTTGGCGTAGACATCGATCTGCCACTTGGAGCTGGGGCGATATTTCACACCCGGCTGCAGGAGGACCGAACCGTCCAGGTCGATCAGCATCGCGAAGTCCGCGCGCCAGATGAGGTTCGGGAACGGTTGCTGGAAGGCGAAGGCCAGATAGTCCGCGCCGTCCTGACCCTTCGCACGACCGCAACCCTTCTGGCGGGCGCCAGTGGAATCGAGGCCGGTGACCTTCTGGCTGACTTCGGTCGCGGTCGGGAAGCACAGCAGTGCGTCGTCGATGCGATTGTCGTTGCCGCTCAGGTGACGACCGAAGAGGTCGCTCTGAGTGCGGTGCATCCACTGCGCCACGAGGTAGGTCGCCGGCAGGCCGGGCACTACGTTGTGGTATTTCTCGAGCACCAGGGCGGAGTTGACGTCGGTCTCTTCGATCCAGGCACCTTCACGCAGGTCCAGCGGGGTGAACTTCTTGTTCGGGGTCACGCTGACTTCACCGCGGATAATCAACTGGTCGAGCCAGGTGCCCGGTTCTGCATCAATGATGTAGTTACCGGACAGACCGGCAACCGTTTCACGGTAGAAGTGACGGGTGATGTAGCCGCGCGGGAAGGCGAAGCCGTTGAAGAAGCCGTCAAGAATGTTGCGGTTCGCCTGATAGGTATAAGGCGTCTTGATGTTCTTCTTGCCACCGATGTTGTTCAGAATCATCTTCGCGCCGGCCGGGTCGCCAAAGCCTGCGCCCGCCAGACCGAAGACGGCCGTGGTGAGGGTGGAAGCGTTGGTGCCGTCCTTCTCAGCGCCACCGTTCAGGAAGCCCAAGGTGCCTTCCATCGGGTTAAGACGCGAGCGATCCGCGAAGGTGAACCATTCTTTCCAGGAGGCGGTGCCCAGCGCGTCGGGAGAAGCGTTGGCGCCGCATTTGCCGCCCTTCATGGGGGTGAGCAACTGCGCCACGTCGTCCTGACCGTCCTGGTTGGTGTCGAAAACCCCGCTCAGACCAGCGCCCTGAAGGTAACGGCCAGCGTAGTTGTTCGGGCCGTAGCAGAAGGGGTTCGGCGAACCGTCGCCCAGCGTGGTCGGCGCATCCGTCCAGGACACGATGCCATCCGGGTTAACGCGGTTGACCGCCATGGCGCCCATCGTGAATTTCTCGGTCAGCGGCATCATCATGCGCGCGCCAAAGTTCACGTTATTCAGCATGTCGGACTGGCCGTTATCCCGCCAGGTGAAACCGGAAGCCACCACGTTGTACGGGGTGTTGGTGTTCACGATGGTGGTGGGCGCAGACATCTGCACGAAGGAATCGAGTTCCCAGTTGTTGGCGAAGGTATAGCTCAAGCGGACAGCGGGCGAGGACACGCGCTTGTCGGAGAACTCTTCGGCCGCGACGTCCAGCGTGAAGTGGCGACGGGTATCAAGACCGTTCGGCACGTCGAAAACGCGGAAGAAGTAGGCTTCACCCCACGCGATCTGCTGTTGACCGACGCGAATCCACAGCGGGCCGTGGTTGTAGTCGATGTAGGCAGAGGGCAGGTCGAGCATGAAGCTCGGCGTGTTCCATTCCAGCACGTTGCCGGCCTGCTGGCCGTAGAAGCCGAAGTCGGAAGCAAAGTGGCCGCCCGGGGTGCCGAGCTGGCTGTTGAACTTCTCTTGATAGTCGGAGAAGGCGCGGAACTTGACGAAGGTTTTGATTTCGTCGGTCCACTGGGCCATCACGTCGATTTCGGCGCGGGTGGCGAAGAGGTTGAAGGTGTTGTCATCGCGCAGGCCGGCGGCGGTTTTGCCGCAGGTGTTGGTGGCGATACAGCCGGCAGTGGCACCGAGCATGCGGCCGGTCATTCCGGCAATGTACTGCGCGCTCTTCGGATCGCCGATCGGGCCGCCCGCAGTCGGGAAGCCAGCGGTGTTCGCGCTCGTCAGACCCGTCACGCGGCCAAAACCGCCGTTATCAAACGGCACGCCTTTCCCAGTGAACGCGGTGCCCGAATTCAGGTCGCCGGTGTTGCTGATCCCCAGCCCCGGGTTCGTGACGTTAGGAATAATCCGGCCCATGAAGTCGTTAGAAGCCGTGTTGAACGGGTTCCCTTCATCGGACACGGACAGCGCGACTTCCTGCCGAACAAATCCCGAAATGTTGACGTCTACGGCGTAAGCCGCAGTGCCGGTTATCGCGCTGGCGACGGTGCCGCCCGCGAGCACCAGGCCCTTTAGTTTATTTTTAGCCACTCCCGCTCTCCTCTGTTAATCGTGAGATTACGTCTCGTCCCCCAGAAGCAGACGGTGCATTGAAGGGCTTGAATGGCCCGGATGCCGCCGTTTGCCGGGTTGTTCTTATACAACAACCGATCCTTGTATCAGGCTCATCTGCGGCATTGCCGCCACTTACCTGAGCTTGCTCCGAAATCTAGCCCATGCCCAAGCATTGTTCAACGGGTTTTATCCGCCATATTGGGGATTAATTGCGTTGAGGCGATGATTAGGCCGTGGACTTAGCGTTGTGCTATCGCAACACGCGGGCGATTACGCCGTCGTGGCCTGCGATATACACCACTTCCTGCACCAGCCCGCCGCCTTCACCTTTAGTCTCGGATTGACCCGCGGCCACTGGCACAAACCAGTTGCGCACGACGTCGGTGTCGCTGGAGCTGGTAAACGTCTCGCCCGCGTCGCTGCTACGAAGCAGCGCTCGCATACCGGTCGCTACGATCTCGCCCTGGGCTGAGGCCCAGATGCCGAAAAGGTTGGCGGCCGACCCGCTCTTCAGCACGGTCCAGGTGTTGCCGTTGTCGGTGGTTTTCATGATAAGACCTTCCTGACCGGCCGCGTAGCCGGTGCCGTTGGCCTGCAGATGCATCGCGAAGATGGACTTCTCGCCCTTGTTCGCGAGCTTGAAGGTCTCGCCGCCGTCTTCAGAAATCAGCACGTAGGAGAACTCGGCGCCGATGACGACGCGGCCGGAGTCCTGCACATCCACCGAGTAGACATGCGGCTCGTAGCCGTCATCACGGTAAGAGGCCCAATCAAGAACACGCGGTTCCCAGGTCTTGCCGCCGTCCTTGGAGCGCAGGATGGTGCCGAACTCACCTACCGCAATGGCCAGGCCGGAGGCGTTCATGCCCACGTTCAGCAGGCGCTTGTCGCTTCCGGATTTCACTGCTTCCCAGTTGTCGCCATTGGCCACCAGCACGGTCCCTT